>JALHMA010000074.1 GCA_022844265.1 Saprospiraceae bacterium
ATGTCCATTTTAGGGGACTCCGTGAAGCGCATGATCTGGTAGTCGTGGAAATTGCTTTGGTTGCAAACGCCGTTGCTGAACGTGATGCCCGGTTTCACAGCGGCGGTGATGCCCATGATGATGTTGCCCTCCGTCTGCGCTTTTACATTATCGGGGTTCACGTAATAACCGCAATCGATCACAGACACTACTTTTTCAATTTTTACGCCGGCGCCTTGTTTCGAGACCGTGATGGCGGCCGCGCTGATGCTGCCGAAAGAGGCAAAGACGGCAATGCCCCTGCCCCACCCTTCAGGGAGTTTATCCGTATAACCGGACTTTGCGGCCAATACATTCAGCACATTCCGGTAGCGTTCGTCCGAGATGATCTCCAGGCGGGCCTGGAGCGGGTCTTTTTTGGCCAGCAGGGCCAGTTCATCTATAAAACACTCCTGTCCCCAGCCAAAATTGGAGGCATACACGGACCGCCACCAAACAATCGGAATATCGGTTTTGACATTGGTCCAGGAAACTTTCGACACCGGAAAGTTATACTTGCTGTTTTCGGTGCTGATTTCACCGGAGAGCCAGGGATCGGCTTCATCCGGGCTGAGGCCCTGAAACACCTGCCCCAGGATGGATTCGCCAATGGCATGATGGTGATAACCGGCAATTTTTCCGTTTTTTACAAAACCCTGCATGGCGCTGAGCATGCCCGGGCGGTATGGGCCCTGGCTGATATCGTCTTCGCGCGTCCATAAAACCTTTACCGGTTTTTTCAGCGCTTTGCTCAGCAAACAGGCTTCATTGAGGTAGTCGTGGTACGCCTTCCGGCCAAACGACCCGCCCAGCAGCGGCACATTGATCTTGATCTTCTCTGTCGGAACATCCAGGATTTTTGAAACATCCTGCAAGGCGCCGTCCGGCCCCTGCACGTGTGCCCAGACGTCGACAAAGCCGTCGTCGCGAACATGCACCACTGCACATTCGGGTTCTATGGGCGCATGTGCCAGAAAGGGGGTTTCGTAAATGGCTTCCAGTTTATCTTTAGCGGTATTGTACCTGGCTTTGAAGTCTCCTTTTGCTTCGTGGTTGATGCCTTCCTTTTTAGCGGCTTCGTAGCAGGCCGCAAAGTACGCGTCGGTGCTCAGCGTTTTTTCCAGATCGCCGTTGTCCCAGGTGACGTTCAGCGCCCTGCGGCCTTTTTGCGCCGCCCAGAAGTTGGTTGCAATGACCGCCACGGCGTCCGCGCGCCGGTGCGGCATGGGTCGCTGTGTTTTTACCACCTCCAGTACGCCGGGAATTTTTTTAGCCTCGGCATCGTCGATCGACACCACTTTACCATGTATCATTGGAGCGTGCAGAATGCAGGCATATACCATGCCCGGCAATTCGATGTCGATACCGTACACCGCTTGTCCCGTAACGCGGCTGGGTACGTCGAGCCGTTTGTTGTATTTTCCTAAAATTTTAAAATCTTTCGGGTCTTTGAGCACCGGATTTGGGGGTACGGGGAGTTTCGAGGCATCCTCCACCAAGTCGCCGTAGGTAAACGATTTATCGGCATTTTTCAGCCAGATTTTCCCTTCCCGGGCGTAACAGTCGGTCACAGGGACATTCCACCGTTGGGCGGCCACCTCCGTCATCATTTCTTTGGCAGCGGCGCCCGCCTGGCGAAGGGGCGTCCAGAGCTCCCGAACGGTACTGCTGCCGCCGGACTGCTGGCTACCGTATTTCTCCCTGCCGTCCGACTGAATGAGGGTTACCTGTTCCAGGCGCACTTCAAGTTCTTCGGCGATGAGCGATGGCGCCGCCTGGGTCGATCCCTGTCCCATATCGGGTCTGGGATTGATGAGCGTAATGCTGCCATCCGTTTTAATGAGGATAAACGGATTGATCTCGAGGTCGAGCAATGGGCCTGCCGCCAGTTTTTTAACAGCGACATCTTTACCGAAGCCCGAAAAGCCCAGCATTAGCCCCACACCGGCTAAACCGGTGGTTTTCAGAAAATTACGACGGGTGGAATATATTTTGTTCATAGTGATTGAATTGAAGGGAGCGTGTTTGGTGTTTGGTGTTTGGTGTTTAGTGTTTAGGGCGCTTCGCCTTTGGCAACCGTGAGTAGGTCAGGCGAAGCGCCCTAAACACGAAACACCAAACACCAAACACTCAGTGAAGGTGGGTCATTTCGTTTTCTCATTTCCCATTTCGGCGGCGCGATGGATGGCGCGGCGGATGCGGTCGTAGGTGCCGCAGCGGCACAGATGGCCATTCATAGCGGTATCGATCTGCTCGTCTGTGGGTTGCGAAGTGGACTTCAGCAGGGCTACAGCCGACATGATCTGCCCGGACTGGCAATAGCCGCATTGCGGCACCTGTTCTTCGATCCATGCTTGCTGAACGGCATGCAGTTGTGTTTCGCCGATACCCTCGATGGTCGTGATTTTGCTGTTCCGTTTCAGCGATGAAACGGGCGTTTGACAGGAACGCACGGGTTGTCCGTCCAGATGAATCGTACAAGCCCCACACAGCGCCATGCCACAGCCGAATTTAGTGCCTTTCAGCCCCACATAGTCCCGGATCACCCACAGCATGGGCGTATCGGGTTCGGCTTCTACTTGTGTTTTTTTACCGTTGATGGTAAGCGTATACTTGGCCATATTGTAGTGATCCGTTATAAGTTATTGATTATCAATACTGTGTTATCTAAATTTTTGAATATTCGAGGATGCGAGTATTTGAGTATAAATGATTCGTTATCAGTCAGATACTCGAATACTCAAATCTTCAGATACTCAAAAAATGTAATCAGTGTTGACAATCAGGCATTTCATAAATCTTCCCAAATGTAGACTTTTTCGTCTACCTGGCAAATATTTTTCAACTTTCCGTTGCGCCTGTCATCACGCCTAAATTGCCATCCATTGGTATCCAGTCCTTTTCAGGTAAATACATGTGTCAAACCAATATGCCCGGTAGTAAGCAGTAAGCCCCAATTCAGAAATGTGTGAATTATGCAATTTCCAGCTTGAGATATGTAATTTTATGAACAGCCATCTATTGATCTTTGCGTTTTAAATTTAAAAACAAAAAATAAAGCATGACCTCAACTCAAATAAAAGCATTCGGAACAGCAGCAGCAGATGCGGATTTAAAAGAATTAAACATTGAACGCAGGGAACTTACAGCAACAGATATCGAAATCGAGATTCTTTACTGTGGCGTTTGCCACTCAGATTTGCATACGGCCCGCAACGATTGGGGTGGAACGAAGTACCCTGCTGTTCCCGGCCACGAAATTGTAGGCAAAATAACCAATATTGGGAGCGCAATAACCAAATTCAAAGTTGGGGATTTGGCCGGAGTCGGTTGTTTGGTAGATTCCTGCCGAACCTGCGACAGCTGCAAAAAGGATTTGGAACAATACTGTTTGACCGGATTTACAGGCACTTACAATGGGAAAGACAAACATTTGGGCGGGCATACTTTCGGCGGTTATTCCGAAAAAGTGGTGGTAGACGAACACTTTGTGTTAAAAATACCAACCAACCTGGATCTGGCAGCCGTAGCACCCTTGCTTTGTGCCGGAATTACCACCTGGTCGCCGTTAAAACACTGGAATGTAAAAGAAGGCAGCAAAGTAGCCGTAGTTGGTTTAGGTGGCCTGGGACACATGGCCATAAAACTGGCAAAAGGATTAGGTGCAGAAGTGACGCTGTTTTCAAGGACGGCAGAAAAAACAGCAGATGCCAAAGCATTAGGCGCTGATGAAGTCGTTATTTCTACCGATGCCAAACAAATGAAATCGGTAAATGGCAAATTTGACCTGATTATAGATACCGTTCCCTATGTGCATGATGTGAATCCTTATGTATCTACATTAAACAACAGCGGAACCCTGGTTTTGGTGGGTTATCTGGGAGAACTGGATCCAATGCTTAATTCTGTCCCACTGATTCTGGGCAGAAAATCTGTTGCCGGTTCACTTATTGGCGGCATTGCGGAAACACAGGAAATGCTTGACTTCTGCGGAAAGCACAACATCGTTTCTGAAATTGAAATCATCAACATGCAGAGCATTAATGAAGCGTATGCAAGAATGTTGAAAAGCGATGTGAAATATCGTTTTGTCATTGATATGGCTTCGCTTAGAAATTCAGAATAATCCGGCGCCGGTTGTTGCCGGAAATCAAGCCGGAGATTGACCTGCATCATTTCCTGCTCCTGCCTTTGCCCCTGAATTTTGTCGCATGGTTTAGAAGCATCGTGTTCTGAACTGAACAATTAAGCCGCTCTATCCGGGCGGTGTGATGATTAAAAACGCTGCCATGCGCCTGATTCAACAATACCTGCCCAATCCGCACCATACCGAAATCGACCGGATCTTTGTAAAAGCCAAACCCGCAGAAGCCTGGGAATATGCCAGGCATTTCGACGCCGCCACGATTCCGTGGGTCAGGCTACTGTTCGACATCCGCGCCTTGCCCGACCTGTTGCGCGGGAAGGAAAGAACCGAAGAAGACCGCAGTGTCGGGGTTGATCAGGTGGCCCGCAGCGGTACGGGCTTTATGATCCTGGACGAAAAGCCGGGACAAGAGGTCATAGTCGGCTCAGTGGGTCAATTCTGGCACTTGAACATTCCGTTCGCCACCGTCGCGCCAGCCGATTTCCGCGATTTCCAGGAGCCGGGCTGGGGCAAATTGGCCTGGTCTATTTCGGTAGAGCCCTACGGCGAAGGCAGCACCATTGCCCTCGAATTGCGCACAACTGCCACAGACGACGACAGTTGGGAAAAACTCAATCGGTATTATATGTTGATCGGCCTTGGCTCACAGCCGATCCGCCGCGCTGCCATGGCGCATATTGAAGCGGAACTGGGCAAGCTCAAAACGCCCGGTGAAGACGATGTCGTGCTGCCTGGCGACGAGCGCTTACCCGGCGCCCGATACTCCCTCAACCACAAGATAGACATCGAAGCGCCGTCGGCCTTGGTGTGGCGCTACCTGATGCAACTGGGCTGCGACCGTGCCGGCTGGTACAGCATCGATGCCCTCGACCATGAAGGTATCCCGAGCACTGACCACCTGGTAACCGGCTGGGAAAACCGCCAGGTCGGCGACAAAGTGTCGGCCACCTTAGCCATCGATAACTTTTACGAGGTATTAGCCGTAGAACCGGAACACTACCTGCTGTTGGGCGGCGAAATGGATCGCATCGGCGGTCATTTTGCCATGACCTGGGCCTTCGTCCTCGAACCTATCGGACACGACGCCTGCCGACTGTACACCCGTGTGCGCGGCGATGGGACGCCCAGGTGGAAGGAATGGCTGCTGGCCGGCTTGTACTACCCGCCCGTGCACGCCCTCATGGAGCGCGCACAGTTGAAGCATATTAAAAAGTTGGCGGAACGGGACGCTCGGGCGCGACACGTTGAAAGCAGATCCATCAATCTTTGATATCAGGTTATTCCGACCGAGTGGTGGCACGATATGCTGGCCGCCCTAATTTCACAAAGTAAATGAACAAACAACAAATCATCAATTGGTTGCCGGAACCGAGAAAACGCCGGGGCGCTGTGTTCTTGTGGTAAATTGATAGAGGTAATAAAATGACAAGTAATAAAAAGAATGCTTCCATTATGCCAATTATTAAAAAGGGTGTTCGCATTATGCTAATTACCATTTCGATCTTGTTGAGTTGCCTGCTTATTCTGGTAGTTGTATTACTGCTATACAGCCCCGGAAAACCAGTGCCTTTTTTAGATAAAAGTGGGCGCCCTTTAGCGGGCAGCATCTCGGAAAAAATCCACGTCCATATCAATGGTGTAGATCAGGGGATGTTCATTAAGGGCACGGATATAACCAAACCGGTGCTTCTTTACCTGCATGGGGGTCTGCCGGATTACTTCCTTAGCCGCAGCTACCCCACCGGTCTGGAAGATCATTTCATTGTCATTTGGTGGGAACAACGTGGTTCGGGACTCTCCTACAGTGCCGATATTCCACCAGAGACCATGACTCCGGAACAAATGTTATCAGATGTACTGGAGGTGACAAATTACTTGCGGCGCCGCTTCGGAAAAGAAAAGATATACCTCATGGGACATTCGGGAGGAACTTTCATTGGCATACAAGCGGCTGCAAGGGCTCCTGAATTGTACTATGCCTACATTGGTGTGGCGCAGATGTCGAATCAGATACAATCTGAAATACGGACGTACGAGTATATGCTGGAGGCATTCAAAAAGAATGGAAACAGTAAAATGGTAAAAAAACTGGAGGCAGCGCCCGTCACTATAAAGGACGGCACACCGGATGCATATCGCGCCTTGCGTGACCCAGCCATGCACAGTCTTGGCATCGGCACTACACGTGACATGAATTCCATAGTCACCGGTCTTTTTTTACCGTCGCTGGCATGCCCGGAATACACCTTAATGGAAAAGATCAATTTGTGGCGCGGCAAATCCCGCTCCGGCATCAGCATATTATGGGATACGATGCTCAAAACGGATCTGTCCAAACAGGTGCCGGCGCTTGACCTTCCAGTGTATTTTTTTGAAGGTATTTACGATTACACCTGCTCCTACACGGAAGCGAAATCTTATTTTGTGCACCTGCAAGCGCCGCTAAAAGGATTTTACACTTTCGAGCGGTCTGCGCACAGTCCGCTGTTTGAAGAACCCGAAAAAATGCAGCAGATATTGAAAGAAGACGTACTGGCGGGATTAAACAACCTGGCCGACATAAAATAGCGGTATTATTGCGGCCGTTTTATTTCACACCTAAATTGAACCCAATCCATGCCCGGAGTAATCCTGTGCCCCAATTGCCAATCCGACCTCACCTATTTGAATGAAGATTTGATGACCTGTTCCCAGTGTTTTCATGAATGGGATCCCGCCGCCGCGCCGGTAGAAACGGCAGATGCTGCCCTGAAAGTGCTGGACTCGAACGGTAACGAACTTCAAAATGGCGACTCCGTCATTATCATCAAAGACCTGCCCGTGAAAGGCATGCCGAGGCCGGTCAAAGCAGGCACCAAAGTCAAAAACATCCGCCTGACTGACGGCGATCACAATATTGACTGCAAAATCGAGGGTTTTGGGGCAATGGGGCTAAAATCGGAGTTTGTGCGAAAAGCGTAATCCTGTTTTTTTGTGGCTGTCCAATTCCGCACACCTTCGTTCAAAATCGCACACAAATAGTCTTGGCCTGTTTGCTAACAGGTTGATTATCAAACAGTAGGCGCCCCGGCATAAAATTAGCCCCTTCCTTTCCGGTCGGTTTTACCCCCGGCCGGGACTTTCTATGCTTAGCAACTATCTCAAAATCGCCTGGAGAAGTATCCTGCGCGACAAAAGTTTTTCCCTGATCAACATCGGCGGACTCTCTATCGGTATTGCCGCCTGTTTATTGATTCTGCAATACGTGGCCTATGAACGGAGCTACGATAAATTTCACCAGAACGCCGGTCAGATTTACCGGGTGAAACAGGATCGTTTTGAAAAAGGGGTGCTGGCTACGGAATGGGCCGCAGGCGCTTATGCCGTCGGGAATACGATGAAAACAACGTTCCCGGAAGTGGAGACCTACGTGAAACTCACCGGCGGCCAATCGTCGGTGGTAGAGTGGCAGGAACGGCAGGGCAAGGCGGAAAAAATGTATTTCACCAGCCGCGATTTTTTCCAGGTCTTTTCCCATCCCCTGCTGAGCGGCGATCCACAAACGGCGCTGGCGGAGGTCAATACCGCCGTGGTGTCTGAGTCGCTGGCACGCAAGCTGTTCGGAACGGAAGACCCCATGGGCCAGACCGTGCGCATCAACCGCGACCTGAGCTGCAAAATCACCGGTGTGTTTAAAGAATTTCCCGCTCATACACACCTGAAAACCGACCTGATGGTTTCCTTTGAAACGTTCAGGAAACAGGTTAATCCCAACAACGAACCCGATAGAGACCCGGAAAATGCCTGGAACTGGGACGGCTGTCTGACCTATTTGCTGCTGAAACCCGGTACGAATGCGAAGGCATTGGAAGCCAAATTTCCCGCTTTTGTGGCGCAAACCCAACCGGATAACAAAGAAGGTGTGGGCTTTTCGCTACAGCCCCTGACTGACATTCATTTGTACTCGCATTTTATGGAGGAAGCCGAACTCAACGGCGACGGCACTACGGTTAGCCTTTTGCTGGGTATCGCGTTTTTTATCATTGTCATAGCCTGGGTAAATTATATCAATCTGGCGACAGCCAGGGCCATGCGGCGGGCCAAGGAGGTGGGCGTGCGGAAAGTGGTAGGCTCGTTCCGTTGGCAGTTGATCCGGCAGTTTCTGGTAGAATCGGCGCTGCTGAACGCGGTGGCCGTGTTGGTTGCGTTGACGATGGTAGGGCTTTCTTTGCCCATGTTCAACTTTTTTACCGGGCAGGAGTTGACTTTTTCACTGCTGGTATCGGCGCCGTTCTGGGCTGCCATGACCGCGTTATTTGCGGGGGGCACCTTGCTGTCAGGCGCTTACCCGGCCTTCGTATTATCGGGTTTCCGGCCCATTGCCGTGCTGAAAGGTGACGTGCGCGGCTCCAGAGAAGGAATCGTGCTGCGCAAAGGGCTGGTCGTTTTCCAGTTTGCCGCCTCTATTTTCCTGCTGGCCGGTACACTCACGGTGTTTCGCCAGATCAGTTTTATGCGCGCGCAGAACCTGGGGCTGAACATCGATCAAACGGTGGTGCTAAAGCCGCCGCCCATTCGCACGGACTCTACTTTTGAACGCCAGACCAATGCATTCAAACAGGAAATGTTGCGCGAATCGGGTATCAAAAGTGTTACGGTATCCAGCAGTGTGCCGGGTGAAGCCGTGCGCTGGAATGCGGGAGGAATCCGCCTGATCGGCGCGGATGAATCGGAAAGCAAACAATACCGGGTTATCGCGGTGGATTACGATTTTCTCAGCGCCTACGAATTAAAACTCAACGCCGGCCGCCCGTTTTCCAAAGCATTCAGTACTGACAACAGGGCCGTCATATTTAACGAAGCCGGACTGAAACTACTGGGCCTGACATCCGAAGCGGCGCTGGGCAAACAGATCGAGTTCTGGGGCGACACCTGTACCATCGTGGGGATCGCGGACAATTTTCACCAGCAATCCCTCCGGGAAGCCTACGAACCGCTCATTTTGCAACTCCGTCCGGATGTACGAGGCAAAATATCGATCAAAACCGCCGGCCGCGACATGCAAAAAACGCTGGCGAGCCTTCAGCAAGGCTGGGCGAAATTCTTTCCTGGCAATCCTTTCGAGTACTTCTTTCTGGACGAGCATTTTGACGACCAGTACAAGGCCGATCAACGTTTCGGGCAGGTATTCGGGTTGTTTACCCTGCTGGCCATTCTGGTCGCCTGTATGGGTTTGTTCGGTCTGGCCTCGTTTACCACCACGCAGCGCACCAAGGAAATCGGTGTGCGCAAGGTGCTGGGAGCATCTGCGCTCCAGATTGTGCGGATGTTGTACCGGGAATTTGCCTTGCTGATCCTGATTGCTTTTGTACTGGTTACGCCGTTTGCCTGGTATGCATCGGGGCGCTGGCTGCAGGAATATTCGTTTCGGATCGATATCGCATGGTGGCAATTTGCCTTGCCATTTGTGGCAGTGTTGGGTGTTGCCCTGCTGACGGTGAGTTTCCAGAGTTTAAAAGCGGCGCTGGCAAATCCGGCCAACTCATTGCGAAGCGAGTGAACGGGGGCTTCTTTCATCAAAACTGTTTGGGTTTCAGTTTTTGCGCAGCGCGTTCCGCTATTTCGCTGATACGGTTCTGCCTGGTTTCGGGTCGTTTGGCGAGTACGAGCCATTGCAACATACTTTTTCTGGCCGACTTGCTTAAACTTAAAAAGAAGTCTATGGAACCCGGTTTGGTATTGAATTCGGCTTCTAAATCCGCGGGGATTTTTAATTCTTCCGCGTACATTCGCACGTATTCTAAACCACTTAAACAGAAAACGCCACAATGAGCAAACCTGAAACCAATATTCGGGACACCCGGAACATGTATTATGTCGTGAAAAATGCTTCAGATGTGCCGGGTTTATCCAGCACCCAAGTCTATGACGCTGTAGCACAGGCATTCAGTATCTGGAGTGCCTATATACCCCTGGTTTTCATCAGAAAAACGGGAGATCAGGAGGGGTATTATTCTATTGACTTCTGGGATTTTGGGAATCTGAATAGCGCGTTGGGCCTTTCCAATCCAGTATCGAAAAGTATCGATATCAATATAGCACACACCCTCATGCTGGATAAATATCGGAATAATGTTGAACCTCAGGCCGAACAATACGATTTGGTATCGGCCATTGCGCACGAGATCGGCCATTGCCTTTTCTATGATGACGGCCATTCCGAAACCGGAGGAGGGATTATGATGCATTTCCAGCCTCCCCTGGATATCATCAGAATCCCCAATGCAGAGGAAATTGATAAAGCCCAAAGCAAAGCGGGCATCATGTTCCTGAGCGATACGATTCCCTTTAACCTGGCTACTGCTGTTAGAGAAAATGAGAATGATCGCGTTACTTTCTCCAAATCGGGCGAGAAAATCGTAGCCAGTGGGGAAGAAAGAACGACCTGCGAGTTTAGCCTTACCGAGGACGATCTGAAAGAAAAAAGATTGAATTCTCTTGTTATCAAGGCGAAATTATTTTCCAAATACGCCATTCTGAACAAGGTAGAACTCTACGACGGCGCCACCCTTTTGTCCCGTCAATACCTGTCGTTCAGCTCGCAAAGCAGTGCGCCCCTGACCAAAAATTTTAAAATTGGCTTGAATAAAAAGCCTGTTATAAAGAATGGTTTGAAAATCAAGATCGAACTCCGTTTCACCGATTACCTCAGCGGCACGGCCTCACCCAGTATCAACAAAATAGAAATAAAATCCATCAAGGCTGAAACGATCCGCCACTATTCCAATGTTGTGCTGGGGACTCAAACGCCTTGATGTAAGCGCGGTCGAAATCTTTTTCAATTTCCCGTTACTCCTATTATCACACCCAAATCGCCATCCATTTGTATCCATTTTTTTTCAGGCAAATACATGCGTGAAACAAATCCATCCAGATACAATGCGTTTCGGCAGCCTGCATTTTTAAAGTAACTGGCAAAATCGAAAAGATTTATTTTTTCTTCAGACATAACGAATAACACTTTACCGTCTGGTAATATGCCTACGCCATTCCGGATATGCAGATTGATGGAACCTTCTTTGAAGGCAGGATGGATTTGACCATCTGTCACGAGCATCGGCCCTGATTGGGTAGCATATTTTATTTCCGGATTATCGCGGAAATCTTCCGTTTTACAAATTAAGGCTTGATTACCGGTGGTCGTATAAAACACGCCATTTGGTTTCAAATAGAAATTCCCGTTTCCTGTAGCCGTGTCTAGTTTTTCCAGCGTTTTGTGATCCTGGATAAAAAGCCCTTGCGGTGAATGATCAGGCTTAAACATACCGGCATTCATGGCAAAAACGAGTTTTTCTCCTTTCGCATCCAGCCAGTTTTTCAGATTTTCTATGTTTCCGAATATTTGACCGGTATCGTCTTTCCAGTATAATCGAAAGTCTTGGGTTCGCATGTCCACCACATGGCTGATAACAATCGGGGCTGGATCAGGTCGTTTACTGCCAAATACCAAATGCCCGGCGATCAGTAGTAGACTCATAAAAAGATACACTTTTCCTGGATGCATGGAGTTGCTTGAATTTATAAACGAAGGTAAACATGTGCCGGATATTTCGGGTGTGTCCGGTGTTCCTACCTCCCTTTAATGAAATCCATAGTGCCGCGTCAGTGTCTTTTTCGACCTGAGGAGCAGATGTAAGCGCCGCGCTTGGGCAGAAATAGGACTGAGGGGAACACCTGGCGGGCAGAAGGAACTTCGGGATCAAGTCGAAGTCTAGCGGGTGCAAATAAAATTAGGCACTTGCATCTTCCCGCCGTCCTTCCTACCTTTGTCGCCTGCCGAGCCAGAATAAACGAGATTAGGACAACACCCCCTCCCAGTTCCGTTTTTTCTCCCGGTAACGACATTCAAAACCAATAGACAACATTAATGGAAGCAGTTTGCATTTCGGTTCGTCGCTCGAACACTTTTCCTATCTTCGCCGGAGTTCTACTTCTGCTGGCGCTCGTTGCCGCCGTATTTTCACTCACTTCTGTTCCGCCCACATATCCGGGGAATAACCAGGAGAATCGGGTCAAGATGGAAACAAAGAGTAGTGGGCGGAATGGTAAACATGCCAATCAAAAGGCAAAAGAGGCGGCGGAACAAAAGGCAGAGAAGGTGAAAGAAGAATTGGATATGATGCTTAAAAAGCCCGGTGTTAAAACCCCGAAAGATAAAAAAATCATCCAAAAGCTTCAAGATCAATTGGCGCACTGGCGGAAGAAATCTAAATGGTCGGGCGAGAACCATTCACAAAAAGGAAAGGGAAATTAGCATGGCGACATTCAGTTTCATTACCGAGTTCCTGGGAGGGACGTACATTAGCCAACATCATGCGCCAGATTTGCGAACTGCCTGTATGATGTGGCGGGATCACTTGATCCGGGATAAACCCTTCCCGGAATTGGATACTGATGCGTTCTCCGGAGAGTTCGATTTTTACATCGACTTCATGCCTCCTGTGGCGGTGGAGACATTGGCGAATATTTGGACGTTTGGGTTCGCTTATGAGCCGAAAAAATCAATAAATTCTAATATCATTCAAACCGATACTTCAAACGTTCAGATCGAGGTTGAAACCACTTAAGTAGTGATCCGTTATTAGTTACCAGTGTTGATAATCAAACATTTGCACAAAAATCAGCCTCATCACGTATATCTATAAAAATATCATTACGCTTGAACCCGGCAAACGAAGCGGCAAACCCTGCATTCGCGGCATGCGTATCACAGTAGAAGATATTTTGCGCTGGCTGGCATCGGAAATGACTTTTGATGATATTCTGGCGGATTTTCCGGAACTGACGAAAGAAGATTTGGTGGCGGCGCTTGAATTTGCTGCGATGCGGCAGCATCGTACTTCCACTGCAGTGTAACTTATCTGATGTAAATTATGGTAGATTATAATATTTCTTTCCGATTGGTAGGGCGCATTGCTGAAGCCTTCTCCAATATAACGCATATCAAGACATTAAACCTCATTGACGCCAATGATTCATCATATATTTAGGCAGATAAACAACAAGGTTACGCTGCTATCTTAACGCAGAATGAAGATTTTTATATCCTTCCATTAGAGTATGGTTCTCCACCCAAAATTAAAGTTATAGCAAGATATTGCATTGCAGGTGACAGGGAGCAAATCATTAAGTATCTCTTGGAAGTCGGTTAGAGGTTAATGATACCCCTAAAGGATGGGTGTTTCTCCCCCTATCTGAAGGGAATGTTTTAAAATGTATTTATATAATCCATATCCACCATTTCAAATGTTTATGAAGTATTTAATTAGCCATTTTGCCTTACTTGTTATTTTAAATAACACAATTGCCCAGGCAAGCACTCTGGAAATCCACCCGGATACCATACTAGGCAAAGCAGAAAAAGTCAAAAGTTCCAATCCACAGATGGCAATTCAGAGTATTAATAATTTGCTAGAAAGTTCGAATAATCTGGATGTACAATATCGATTCAGGGCATATAAAAGTCTTTCCGATATTTATATTTATCAGGGGTTGTTTGATCTGGCACGGAGTATGGCCGGAAACATGCAGCGGTTAGTAAATGAAAATGATCAACTAGCGCCAAGGTATCAGATAACCGTCTATAATCAGTTAGCAGAAGTAAACAAGGAAAAATATCTTTTCGATACACTCACTTATCGAGATACGCTGGACGTTGCGCTTCAAGATTACAAAAAGGCTTACAACATCTTTAGTGATAAAAAGGAATTAATCAAACAACAGTACAAACAAGAAAACTTAACGGGCAAAGAAATACTGCTAGAGGCAATGCTGCTTCAAAATCTAGGAGAGACGTACATATATAAAAACCAACTCAAAATTGCGGAAGAGAATTTGAAGCGTGCAGAAACCCTATCCAGACTAAGTTTTAGCGATACTTTATTACAAGCCGGCATGGACCGGATCAAAGGCTATCTCTTTTTAAATATGTATTTTTTATATAGTCGGAAAACGCCCGAAAGAGTTAATCATTTGGCAAAGGATTACCTCAATAAATGCATTGAAATCCGCAAATCTCAGAAAAAGGAATTTGTCTATGAATATGCAGTGGGCTTATATTTTCAGGCCGAAGAAGAGTATTTGGCAAATTTGGGGAAAAAGAATGGGAACGAAGAGGCGCTTTCCATGTTGGACGATGCCATACAATTTGCCAAAAATGCTAGTTTATCTATATTAAGTTATAAATGCAGCGTATTGCAGAACAAAATGTTGAAAGAACAAAAAGAAACAATTGCTTACCAGAAAGACATATTAACATACATGCTTTTGGCTTTGGGGGTGGTAGTTGTTTTGGCCATTTATTTCGCCTTTTTAATTTATCGAATTAATCGAAATGACAAAAAACGCTTAGTCGATCAGGAAGCACTGAGTAAGATAGCTCAAGGTATGCTCGCTTCGCTGGATGTTAAAACAATTATAGAGAACCTCCATTCTCAGATCAAGTTACTCTTCCCAACTACAGACGTATTCGGGATATCCATTTACGATACAAAAAGCGATAAACTGGTGACACAATATGCGAAATATCAGGATGAAGAGTATCACGGCGTTTACACGAGAGATGTGGCAGACAAAGAACAACTGCCTGTAATATGTTTCGATAGCCAGGAACCCATAATAATGGGTAATGCCACACAAGAAACACTGGAAAGATATAAATTCAGGTTCGAAGATGGCGGAAAAACGCTGGAATCCGGGAAAGTTACCCAGGCCGTTTCTTCGCTAATATACGTTCCGTTGCCGGAGCGAGGTGGCACTATGACGATTCAAAGCCTGTTGACTAATGCTTATAATAAAAGGGATAAAGAACTACTGGCGGCGATCGCATCCATTGCCGGTTTGGCACTGGCAAACGCGCAGAAATATGATACGCTTTCGGGATGGAGCAGTACACTAGATAAAGTATTAACCCAACTTCGACATTCACTTTTACATATCGAACGAAAGAAAGTACTCTTCGAAGAATTAAGAAATATGTCCCACAATGAGACTGAAACAGCCAATCTGAAAGAGCTGGAATCTGCCTTTCTGGACTATGTATTCACGTTAAATATCTTAGACAACTGGTTGAATAAAATCATAGTGGTTCCAGGGAGATATCCCAGCTTTCCGGAAAAAATATTCCTTTTCAATTGGTTCAATATGGGTTTTATGGAAACTCGCTCAATGGCTGATAATAAGAAAGTTAATTTAATTAATGATTTTGATCCCAACCATTTTATTTATACTGATAAAGGGCCGCTATCTTTAATACTTCACAATCTGATTACCAATTCGATAAAAAATACTTCCCAAAACGGGTCAATTACACTTTCTTCGCGGGAGACGGAAGAATATGATGTAGAAATCACAGTGAAAGACAATGGTATGGGTATGTCTGCAGATGTATTGAATATATTGCAGAAAGGCTTGTTATATCCCGAGGTAAATGATTCTTCTGTGTTTCAAACTTTGCCAAACAGAAATGACGGCAAAGGCATGGGCCTATTGACTTGTAAAAATATGATCGCTCAAAATGGTTATTTTTTATCCATTCATTCCACCCTAGGAGAAGGAACGACCATAGTATTTTTATTAAAAAATAAAATGAAACATTATGAACCATAATATTTGGATTATTAATGATCAGCCTATTGTGTTAGATGTACAGATTTCATTGGTAAAGCAAAAGTTTCCAGAATGTATTGCGATAGAACCTGAACGCAATGATGAACGATATATGTCTGTTCTGAATGCAATCAAAAAAATCAGTGTGCATCCCAAAAGTATGCCCGACCTTATTTTGATGGATATGGAAATATTCAATGATGAAGAAGGTGGAATAAATATCTCACGAAAACTGCTCAATTCTTTTCCTTCCTTGCGAATATTGTTTGTCTCTGGGTTCTGTAGACTGGATTCCTTTCAAAAGGCGATCGCTATTCCAGAAGTAAGGGGCTTTATACGCTATGATTCAACCCGGAAGAATGAGGAACTTTTAAACGCAATTACTTACATACTTGAATCGGACAGGCACTATTTTAGTCCGGATGTGCTTGAAATGCTTGTCAGTCACTATCGTTCACTTCTCATTACAAAAAAAATGTAGTAAGTACACTGTCGTTTAAAGTTATTAGGTTTTGCTTTGCAAACTATCAAATAATTCCGCCTCACTAGGTGCTCTCGCTCCTTTCCAACCGACCCAAGCGCCGCGCGTGGTGTTTTTTCGCCTCGCGGGTGCTTTCCGCCCCCAAGCGCCGCGCGTGGTGTTTTTTTCAACACCACGCGCAGACTTACAGCACAATGTAATCTTTTAAGCGCATACGCTGCCGATCTACAGTTTTTCTTCCGGCAAGGACATAAGTAGCAATAGAAGATTATTCTGTTTAGCAGCAATCCTGCTAAACAAATCGTTAGAACAGTAGATAACGCGAATCATAGGTTAAAAGTGATTCACATAGACATATAAATACGACCAAAATGACACCTAAAATCTACTTTATTTTAATTGCCTTTATTTGTCCTCTTTTTATTCGTACCGCTCTTGCTGCGTCGCATTTGCCTATGTCCATCGCATCCTGCCCTTCTTTTTTCACCAAGGTAGATACCCCAAAATACGGTTTTGGAAAGAAGGTCTACCTGAAATCCATGTTAAAAAAAATTGCATGGAAGGAAAAACCGGATAAGGCAGCCAAAAGTAAAAAGATTGCGCTGCTGGGTCTACTGCTTTCAATTGGAGCGGTCGTAACCCTTTTTAATGGTTCCATTCTTTTTATTCCACTTGGCTTGGCAGGGCTCATTCTGAGTATTATCGGCCTGAAAAGAACATGGCGCATCAAAGGTCCCAGCAAAGTATATGCCATGATCGGTATTTTGCTTTTTATAGTTACTGCCGCAGGGATCGGGATTCTTATCGCACTGTTAAATCAATAAAAGTTCTACGGTTATTTAAATCAAACCCAGAGAAGTTTTTATCATAGCAGGGCGTGTCACATTGACTTTGAGGCGGAGGGGAACACCTAGCCCGGCGGAAAGAGCGAACTGGAAGCACTCATTTCTATCTTGGGCAGATTCCTCCTATCGTCGGAATGACACGTGGACTGGGACAACTTCAACCATATTATGGCGATTTTGATTCTTTTTAGCCTAATATTCGCAAAAAAAATAAAAACAGCACCCACCATGGCAGGTCTGCAGGAGGTTTTCACCGCATTGGTCCAAAAATATACGGACGACCCGCACCTGCCTGAAACGTTATGGCAGGAAATCCGGCAACACTATTCCGACAAGAAACGCCATTACCATAATCTGGCCCACCTCGAACACCTGCTCGGGCAATTAAGCGCCGTAAAAGACCACATAGAGGATTGGGATGTGATGCTGTTTTGCCTCTTTTACCACGATATTATTTACAAGGCCTCGCGCAATGACAACGAAGAACAAAGTGCCGAAGTAGCCCAAAAAAGGCTCGAAGCCCTGTCTTTCCCGCCGGCTAAAACATCCCGCTGCGTCGCTCAAATCCTGTCAACCAAAGGCCATGCTGAAAGCGACGATCCCGATACAAATTACTTTACGGATGCCGACTTGTCTATTCTGGGGCAATCCTGGGACGCTTATGCTATTTATTGTCAGCAGGTTAGGAAGGAATACGCCATTTATCCCGATATGATGTACAAACCGGGTCGCAAAAAAGTGTTGAAATATTTCTTACAAATGGATCGTATTTATAAGACCGCATACTTTTTCGAACGGTTTGAAACGCAGGCGCGGGAAAATTTAACAACCGAATTTAACACTATATCTACAACACCAGCCCCACCAAAGGCGCCAGCGTAAAGCGCAGCCATTTTACTTTTCTTTTGCGCTTTTTCTGGTCCTCGTTCAGAACAGACATGGAGGCAGGGCATTCGCCACCGGGCGGTTGGCAATGTGCCAGGTATTTTTCAAACAACTTTTGCTGCTCAAGCGCCACAAATGGGTCCTTTACCCAGGCAGCCACTTCCGTATTGCGTTTTTCAGAGGTTTGGTCCAGATTGTAGCTCCCGATCATCGCGACTTCTTTATCGATGGTCAGCGTTTTTAAATGCACCATGCGAACACCGCAGTATTCGTACAACTGAATGCCTGCCCGCCGGTAACGCCCCCGCCGGTTGGCGTAAACGGCCTGTATGATCGGCAGGTCGTTGGTGGTGGCGGAATTGGTGATGACACGGATGCGGACGCCGCGTTTCTGCGCCGCCTTCAGGCATTTGAACCAGCCGCGCGTCAGCATGAAATAAGCGGACTCAATTTCCAGCGTACTGTCGGCCTCGGCTACCAGTTCCTGTAGCGCCTGCGTGACGCGGCGGTCGATGCGGTTGGAACGGCGGATACGACCGTTTTTCCGGTAGGTGAAACTCGGATAAACAAAATGTACGGGATTGGCGGTAGGTTTCACCACGTCCGAAAGACTGACCATGTCTGCTCCCCGGACCTTGCGCAGCAGCGGCATTTGGCTTTTCATGGTGAGCGCGGAGGAGTCCAGAAGGAGCTGGCATTGTTTACGGTCGGCAGGATCGAAGGAGCCTTCCAGATCGGAGCATAGCACCTCGTGATTCCACATTTCATTGAAGTGCCGGCACGCCTCGTCGACAGCCTTGTCACTGCGTATCAGCACCTCGCGGTCCAGGAAATTACCGACCGAGTCCATCCGGTAATACTGGTCGTTCAGATTACGTCCCCCAATCAGGCAGTACTGACCGTCCACCAAAAGCATCTTACCATGCAGCCGGCGATAGAGCATGAACGGCCTTTTCCAGTTTTTTTTGTTGTAAATTTTGATCTGCACACCCCGGTCTTTCATATACAAAAGCATTTTCTTGGGGACTCTTTTCCCCAAGCCATCCAGGATCATTCTGACTTGAACGCCTCTTTGTGCCGCTTCTGCCAGTATTTTGAGGTTGTTGTAGCCAATCTCGTCGCCTTCAATGATATAGGTGCATAAGAGTATCTCTTTTTTAGCATCCCGCATCAGGTCATTTCGCACGGTCAGCGCACTATATTCATCACTCAAAATGCGAAAAAGGTCGCCTTTTGCCTGAGAAAAAATAGTATTGGTAAAGCATAGCGTTATTAAAAAAGGCAGGGCGCGTTGCATAAGAACATTTTTTCTAAAGTATAAAAGGTTGATCTGACACAGCAAGTCAGTAATGCTTCGTTTTTCGAGTAACCTTATGCTTTATTCATTAAAAATCTGTGCCAGTGATGTGCCGGGAATTTGCCTTAAATATCGTCAATATCCCCGGCAATCTTAAATCATGTAATCGGCAATCGCAAATAAAAAAAGCCCCCCTCCAACTTTAGGAGAGAGGCCATCCCAAAAACCGATTTTAAAGTATGTTAAAATCGATATTTAGCGATTCTTCTACGG
>JALHMA010000075.1 GCA_022844265.1 Saprospiraceae bacterium
CATTAATTTGACTCCAAGGAGTAAGATGAAAATTGCCTGGATGCCTGATAACCGTCCGGGTACATGGATGTATCATTGCCATATCATAGAACACCATGCAGCCGGAATGATGGCTGAATTTGAAGTAATTGACGGCAACACACCACAGGAAGAAAGGAGTCATGCACAGATGCATCATCATCATTGAAATACACCCGGCAAAAACAAACAAAACAAACCGTTCAAAACAAATCAAATTGAAAAAATATTATGACCGCAACACTGATCGGAATATCGGCAGCATTGTTTACCATATTGATCGTCGCCTTGTTCAAGCGCGCTGACAAGAACCTCTTCTATGGTTTGGTTTTAGCAGGGATCGGCTTCCTGTATATTGGATATTCATGGACAGATATGGCAGATCTAATTCTGAATATCGTGCAGGCAATGTTCTTTTTGCTGCTTGCTTACTTCGGCGTTCAAAAGAATTCATATTTTTTGATAGCAGGGTATTTCATCCACGGGCTTTGGGACCTGATATATAGTCACATTGGAAACTCCGGTTTAATTCCACCGCACTACGATTTATTTTGTTCGACTTATGATTTCATTATTGGCTTCTATTTATTAGTGCTTGAATATCAAAAGCGCCGTAATGAATGAAATAGGCAAGTATAGAATTATACTGAAAGTTGAGTGGTTGAGAATGTTTTCTCAACTTTCAACATGCTCAACCACTCAACTTTCAGCATAATCTGGGTGTAACGAGGCCAACCAAAAGGCGGTGCATACGCCTGAACAATAATAAAAAATAAGGCCCCGAACATCGGTTGTCGGTTGATTTTCCCCACTTTTATCCCCGTATCCGTCAACACAACCCTCCTTCCGCCCATGTACTACCACTACGGAAACCGCTGTGCCCCGGAGGCCGCTCCCGGCGCCACCCGCAAATCGTACGGTACCACCTGGTGGGGCAAACAATGGCTTCAAAGTCACCGAGTGGATGGCACGAGCTCCAGGCAACCAAAATGATAATTAAATCTATGGTTACAGGCTTTTTTAAAGCCTGTAACTTTGTTTATGTAAAACAAAGGCGTTCATTAAAAACTTTGAATCATGGCTAAAGTAACGCTTGCTGCAAATGAAGAAATCTGGGACCTACTCGATGACGAATATATCCAAGACTATTTAGGCGATTTGAATGTGAATATTCTCTTTTCCTGTGTGAATACAAACAAATGGGCAGATGATAGTTGGGTTGAGAAAGACGGTTCGCAGTACTATATCATCAAGTTGCCTTATGAAGTGGTTAAAACCATGAACAAACAGCAGGTCCGCGCACTGATGCTGGAGAAAACACAGGAAAGATTGCAGCAGGCTGCGTAAAATTTTAACCTATGGAAAAACGAATTGAAATGGAATGGAAAAAGAAATCTTGACGATCAATGCTTTGTGTCTCGAACGCATTACGACCTTGCTCGAATGGGACGATCTGGTGCTGGATAGTCAGGCACAGGAAGAAATCGCGGAACTCCTTGCCTGGCTCGAACACCACCAGACCCTTATGCGTGACTGGCGCCTCGACCGAATGATCAAACCGGGATACCGGGCGCTGTTTTACGGACCGCCGGGTACCGGAAAAACCATGACGGCTGCATTGATTGGCAAACTGACGGGGCGCGATGTGTACCGAATCGACTTGTCGCAGGCCGTATCCAAATACATCGGCGAAACCGAAAAAAACCTGGCAGGTATTTTCGACCGGGCTGAAAACAGCAAATGGATTCTGTTTTTTGACGAAGCGGATGCGTTGTTTGGCAAACGTACCACAACCAAAGACGCTAAAGATCGCTACGCCAACCAGGAGGTGGCTTACCTGTTGCAGCGTATTGAAGATTTTCCAGGCCTCGCCATCCTCGCCACCAATTTTAAAGGTAATATCGATGATGCTTTCAGCAGGCGTTTTCAATCCATGATTTTTTTTCCGATGCCCAACGCCGACCAGCGCTTGCGGCTCTGGAACAAAGCATTCCCCGGCCACCTTCAAATGGCACCGGATATCGATTGGGAACAAATTGCGCAGCAGTACGAGATTTCCGGAGGAGGGATCATCAATGTATTGCAGTTTTGTGCGCTCTCGGCCGTGCAGCGAAAGCCTCCGGTGATCACCCAAAACGACATACTCAGCGGCATTAGAAAAGAGTTTAGAAAAGGCAACTAAATACCTTCATCTTAGGCCCTGAAAAACTAAACATCCAGCCTTATGCCTGACAAGATTTCCTCCGAGATACTGAACACAGAGATACTGATTAATGGCAATTCCATGGACGCTTCGTACGCCCTTGTATCCATTGACATCACCAGAGCCTTATCCAGTATCGGCAGCGCGGAACTGGTCTTTGCCTTGAGCTTCGGCGATGGCACCCTGGATGCCGGCGAATCCAATGATTTCGCCCCCGGTAGCACCCTTGAAATAAGGGCAGGGTATGACTCGAAAAATGAAAGCCTTTTCAAAGGGATCATTGTCCAACAAGGGTTACGGATGGATAAAAACCAAAGCCCGGTATTTATGGTCCAGTGCAGCGATGAAGCCATAAAGATGACAATCGGCCAAAAGAGTCAGTACTTTCAGAATATGAAGGACAGCGATGTCATCCGCAGTATCATAGGGGGACACAGTCCACTGAGCAGTGAAGTAGAAACGACGGTATATGAGCACCACCAACTGATCCAGTTTCAGTCCAACGACTGGGATTTCATTCTGGCCCGGGCAGCGGGCAGCGAGCTACTGGTCTATACCGATGGCACGAAAGTGATGGCCCGAAAACCGGAACACGACGGCGCTGCCGTTCTGAAACTGGGATTCGGGATAAATGTTTACGACTTCGATTTTACGCTGGATGTCCGTGCTCAAATGGACGGGATGACCAGCAAGACCTGGGAGGATGAAACCCCGAGCAGCGCCCGCATGTCGGCCCTGCGGGGTACGTTGAAAATACAGGGCAATACCCAATCCCGGCTGAATGTCCCGGTCACCTTGGAAGGGTTCGGAAGTCGCTTTAACGGCGATGTGCTGGTCACCAGCCTCCGCCATGTTATCAGCGATGGAAATTGGTTCACGACCCTTGGATTCGGGCTTCCTTCCGGCAACAAATCCGCTACATCAGTCAGTGCCCCTGCTGCCGGGGGCTTGTTTTCGGCGGTACATGGTTTGCACAATGGGACGGTCAGGCAAATAGCGCAGGACCCGGAAGGCGAATACCGCATCCTGGTAGAAGTGCCCGTGTTCGATCAATCCGGTGAAGGGATCTGGGCCAGGCTTGCACAGTTCTATGCCGGCGCCGGCGCGGGGAGTTTTTTTCTTCCCGAACCCGGCGATGAGGTTATTCTGGGTTTTTTGAACGACGATCCCCGGTATCCGGTCATTTTGGGCATGATGTACAGCAGTAAAAACAAACCGCCTTACGAACCCGATGCTCAGAACAAGATCAAGGGCATTGTGACCAGAAACAAACTTAGCCTGTCCTTCGACGACGAAAATAAAGTATTGACCATCCAAACTCCCGGCGGGAACGAGTTCACCCTCTCCGATCAGGATAAATCCATCCGCTTGAAGGACCAAAACGGACATAGTTTGCTCATGGACAGCAGCGGCATCACTCTGAAAAGCATGAAAGATCTGGCCATTCATGCGAAAGGCAAGATCGAGTTGAAAGCAGGGGACAATATTTCTGCTGATTCTGCCGGCGGGGATATTCGGCTGGAGGGCAAAAATGTGAGCGCGGTTGCTAAAGTGGCTCTCCTTGCACAAGGAACGGCTTCGGCCGAACTTAAATCCGCCGGTCAGACCACTGTAAAAGGGGCCATAGTTATGATCAATTAAGACACCAAATACTAGATACGAGTAAAATCGACTTCAGAGGCGTAAAGAATTGCATGTCAAATACTTCACGCCGCTGCGGTTTAACCAAACAAGCATAAAATGCCGCCAGCTGCAAGACTTACCGATATGCACACCTGCCCGATGGTAACCCCCGGGCTTCCTCCCATTCCCCATGTCGGCGGACCGATCGTCGGCCCGGGCGTTCCAAACGTATTGATCGGCGGTATGCCTGCTGCTGTTGTCGGCGACATGTGTGTTTGTGTGGGGCCTCCCGACAGTATTGTAAAAGGCTCCGCCACCGTAATGATTTCGGGCCGACCAGCGGCCCGAATGGGGGATATGACCGCACATGGCGGGAGTGTTGTCCTCGGTTGTCCGACGGTGATGATCGGTGGATAATAGGTTCTAAAACACCTTCCCCAACTCATTCCACATCGTCATTCCCCCAAAAACCAGCATGATCAGCGCAACCACTGCGCCGGCAACTAAGTAAGCGCGCGGGTGCCGGTAACTGTTCATAATGCGGCTTTTAGTTGCGGCGATCAGCAGAATACCCAAAGAAAAGGCCAGGATAAACCCGTTAAAAGCGCCGGCAAAAATCAGCACCTTGACCGGTTTGCCGAAGACAGCGAACAACAGCGTCGCGCATACGATGAAAGCGATGATGCAGGCATTTTTCTTTTCGCTGAACACCGGGTGAAAAGACCGGGCAAAAGAAATGGAGGTAAAAGAAGCGCCTACCACGGAAGTAACGGCGGCCGACCAAAGCACAATTCCGAAAATGATATACCCGATTTGCCCGGCGGCCAATTGAAAGACCGAGGCAGCGGGATTGCTGTCGTCCAGTCGGGAACCCTTCATCACCACGCCCAGCGCTGCCAAAAACAACAGGATGCGCATCAGCGAAGCGACGCCGATGGCCGTGGCAGCGCTTTGATCCACTTGTTTGCTGCTGCCCGCCCCGCTGATACCCGCGTCGAGCAGGCGATGCGCCCCGGCAAAAGTGATGTACCCGCCCACTGTGCCGCCCACAATGGTGACAATCGACATAAAATCGATCCGATCCGGCAGGAAGGTTTTATGGATCGCTTCCGCTATCGGCGGATGGGAAGTAAAGGCGACATACAAGGTCAGGCCGATCATGACAAAGCCCAGTATTTTGGCAAACGCATCCATGGCCCTGCCGGCATCTTTCAGTAAAAACAGCAGCATGGCGACCGCCGCACTGATCAAAGCGCCTGTGGTAACATCCAGCCCGAACAACACATTCAAACCCAGGCCGCATCCTGCTATATTGCCGATATTGAACACCAGCCCTCCGGCGATAATCAGTATGGAAAGAAAACCCCCGAGTCCGGGCAGCAGCAGGTTGGCAATATCCTGGGCAGGCATATTGGTCACCGTGATGATACGCCACACATTGAGTTGTGCAATAATATCCACGATGATGGAGACCAATATGGCAAAACCGAAACTGGCGTACAACTGGGCGGTAAAAACCGTAGTAGAAGTCAAAAATCCCGGCCCGATGGCTGAAGTGGCCATTAGAAATGCTGCTCCGTAAAATACCGAATTACGTTTTGATTGCATAGTTGTATGTGGTGCCTTTTTTCCTCATTCCTCATCCCTCATTCCTATCTTATTCGCCTTCAGCGCCTCCGAAATCCGCCTCGCAAACACCAGCGCATGTTCTCCGTCGCCGTGAATACAAATCGTTTCCGCTTTTACCGGAACAGCCTGGCCTCCCGACATGACGGTTTGCTGCATTACCATTTGTAATACCTGGGCCACCACTTTCTCCTCGTCGTGCAGCAGCGCATGGGCGGCCGTTCTGGGTGTTAGAGAGCCGTCCGGTTCGTAGCTGCGGTCGGCAAACACCTCGGAGCAGGTTTTCAGGTGCATGGATTTGGCCATAGCGATCAGTGCGCTGCCACTTTGCGCATAGACGACCAGCGAGGCGTCCGTTTCGAGAATGGCTTCGCATATAGCGGCGGCCAGTATATTGTCCTTCGAGGCCATGTTGTACAGGGCGCCGTGCGGTTTCACATGGTGCAGGCGAGCCTTGTTTTTTACCACCAGGCCGGACAGTATTTCGATCTGGGTTTTTATCATGTCGCGTACTTCGCCGGGTGGAAAATGCATACTGGTTCGTCCAAAATTTTCCCGGTCCGGAAACGAAGGGTGCGCGCCTATTTTTACCCGGTGTTGCAGGGCCAGTTCGATCGTTTGCTGCATGGTGCGTTCGTCGCCCGCATGGTAACCGCAGGCAATATTGGCCGAAGAAATCAAGGGCATCAGGAGCGCATCGTTGGGCATACCTTCCCCCATATCACAATTAAGATCAACTGAATAGTGCATGTATCATTTGCTGTTGTTGGATGTACAAGGTTTCTGCTTCGGCAAAAGAAATGCTTTTAAATGAAATGGTTGCGCCGGGGATCAATTGTGCCGCCAATGGAAGATCGACTGCAGCGACCTGCCCCACCCTTGGGTAGCCGCCGGTGGTCTGGCAATCGCTCATCAACAGAATCAGTTGCCCGTTGGGTGTTAATTGTATGGTTCCTTTGGTAACCGCGGTGGAGAGCATTTCGCAGGAGTCGTGCAGCGATAAAGGTTCCGCCTGCAAATGATAACCCATCCGGTCGCAGCGGTTGCTGAGCACAAGGGGCTGGGAATAAAATTGCCGGCGGCTCACTTCGGTCATCCGCTGGTATTCCGGCCCCTGACAAACACGAATTATTGTAGGCCCGTCAATGGTGGGAAGGGTGAAATTGCCCGCTGTTTTTGTTGTTCCGCTAGAAAAATCCCGGTCAAACCACAGTCCCGCGTCCTTCTTCAAGGGTGATCCGATGCCGACGATCGGACTCATACTTTTGCTGCCCATCACCAGTTCCGAAGCAAATCCGCCGCGCACCGCCAGATAACTCCGGAGGCCCGGCGGGGTGAATTTAATTTCCAGCAGGTCGTTTTTGAGCACGGTATGGCGCCGGCAGAAATCGATCTTTTTACCGTTGATGAATGCCGCGCCGCCGCCGGTCAACGCGATGTCAACCTCTTTGTTAAACTGTACTTGCAGGCCGCCCATGGTACATTCTATGGTCGCTGCGTGAGGGGCATTGCCGACCAGCGCATTGGCCACCTGGTGCGCAACGGAGTCCATCGCGCCGCCGGCAGGGACGCCATAGGCGCGCAATCCCGGTCTGCCGTTATCCTGTATAGTGGAATAAACGCCTGCTTTGAGCAACACTGCATCTGCCGTTTCATCCCTTTTCGCGGGCGGAGGCGCTTCCTTTTCCGCGTTTTTGATCTGGTAAAATGCTTCTTTTGAAATGGCGTAAAATTGTACCGTATCTCCTGTTTTTAGCAAAAAAGGGTTTGTTTTTGCCGGGTTGAACAAGTTGCAGGGCGTTCGACCGATGATCTGCCAGCCGCCGGGAGAGGGTAGAGGGTAGATGCCGGTTTGATGCCCGGCAATGCCGACCGATCCTGCTTCCACGAGGGCACGGGGTGTCGGTTTGCGGGGTGTGGCAATCGCGTCGTCCAGGGCGCCTAAATAGGCAAAACCGGGTAAAAAGCCCATCATATACACCTTGTATTCCTTTTGCTGGTGCAGCGCGATCAGGGTTTCTTTGGAAATGCCCCGGGCGGCAGCGACGGCGTCGAGGTCATACCCGAATGCCTCGTCGTAGCAGACGGGAATGGACACCACATTTTTTGTAAACGGTAATACGCCGCTTATCTCGTGTATTAATTGTTCGACGTACTCCTTTATCCATAAAAACGGATGGGCCTGCGCTGTTGTCAGCAATTCCGGCTGGTAGAAAATCGTCAGCGAGGCATACGCCGGAACGGTTTCCACAAATCCCGGAAACGGGTTTTGCCGGATTATATAATCCAGGTGCAGGACTTGCAGGTGCACGTTTTCATCCATACGATGGCCCCATTGGATCGTAATGGCCGTTTCGGAAAGCGGGAAAATTTGCGGTTGCATGATTGGAGTAAAATTAAGCCATGTTCGGGATTTTTATAGGCATTCTTTTCGGTTTCGACGGTGGTATTGGCGCCCTGGCGGCGGTCTACAGTTTGATTTTATGCCTCGTTTAGTTTTCAATCTTGCGCAATGTTCGCCCACAAGCGCCGGTCTTGGTCTTTTGACCAAGACCAAAAATACAACAGATCTACCCTTGTTGCAATGCTAAAAAAACAGCAGACCTACCTAATCTACGCCTCGCATGGTTTTAAATGATTGCAGCTGCAAGGGCTGATCGTGCTGTACGTGTGGTCTTGGTCAAAAGACCAGGACCGGCGAAATTGATAACAATCAATAGCCGATGTGATACTTATCAATCCCATTTGTAATGTATTCCCGGCACCTTTGAATGTAGTGAAAGAGAAATGGGCGGAATGCAGATTTTTTCAAAAGTGAACCATGAGCCTGAAATCATTCAAATCCATCGCTTTTGTTATTTCCCTTGCGGGCATGTTAGGACTACTTTGGGTTAACATCACGGTACTCTTAGGAAAGCCCGCACCCTTCGAGTTGTCTTTCTTTCACATCTTTTTTGTGCTTTTCCCCCTGTGGGCTTTCACCATCTATTATTTGAACCAGACCAGGTTGGTGCCGAGCGAAGAAGACATGGCTCAGATGAATAGCCTCCAGAAGATCCGCTACCTACTTGGGAATCCACCTGATTGGGCGATGATCCTGCTGGCCGTGTTTTACGGGTATGCCTTGTACTGCCTTTTTTTATTCATGACCGGAGGAATCATGGATCCGGAATACGTCAACGGTCAGTACCAAATCAACAACCACGGAAAAGTTACTGTGTACACAGAAGAAGAGTACGCGGTGTTGCATCGGCTACACCTGCGTTCGATAACGGGTTTTTTCCTGGCTTTCTTTTCGGTGTCGACGGTGGTGTTGGCGCCCTGGCGGCGGTCTGTAGTTTGATAACCTGTTTAACAGCAAGATTATGCAGCGGAACAATGACGATAAGCCATCGGCCGGAGGATCAAGACCTTCCGGTTCCTCAAGTGCCTCCTCGCAAGGCGGTGGTTCTCTATCCAATGCCATTAAATCGCCACAAATCGCCTTGCCTAAGGGTGGTGGCGCTATCCGCAACATGGGCGAAAAATTTGCCGCCAACCCAGTAACAGGCACAGGCTCTATGTCTGTTCCGATTGCCACCTCGCCAGGGCGCTCCGGGTTTGGCCCACAATTGTCGCTTTCCTACGACTCTGGCGCTGGAAACGGGCCTTTTGGCTTTGGCTGGAGTCTTTCCATTCCCGCTATTACCCGCAAAACCGATAAAGGCCTGCCCCGCTATCTTGATGGCATAGAATCAGACGTCTTTATCCTGTCCGGTGCAGAAGACCTGGTACCCGTTTTTAAAAAGGACGCTAATAGGAATTGGAAACTCGATGCTGAAGGAAAACACATAGTAGATGACATCCCACAAGAAGGATATATTGTCCGGCATTATCGCCCCCGGATCGAAGGCCTGTTTGCCCGGATCGAACGCTGGACGAACCAGGTTAATGGAGACATCCACTGGCGGTCCATTTCCAAAGATAACATCCTCACGATTTACGGCAAGGATGAAAACGCTCGTATTTCCGACCCTACAGACCCACGACGCATCTTTAGTTGGCTTATCTGTGAAACGAGAGACGATAAGGGCAATGCCGTCCTGTACGAATACAAACCCGAAAATGGCATTGGTGTTGATCTCAGCCAGGCCCATGAACGCAGCCGGGGAAGTCAAAATGATCCGCTAAGGACTGCCAACCGCTATCTCAAGTTCATCCGGTACGGAAACCGGACTCCCTTTTTGGATGCTAATGGTAAGCGGCCTCGAATACTGTCTGCTGCGGACATTCAAAATGCCTTCTGGATGTTTGAAGTGGTTTTTGACTACGGAGAACACGATGCAAAAATCCCCATGCCGCTTGATCCAGGCGATTGGGGCTACCGACAGGATGCTTTTTCTTCCTACCGCTCCAGCTTCGAAGTGCGCACTTGCCGGCTGTGCCAAAGGGTGCTGATGTTCCATCATTTTCCTGAGTCTGGCGTTGGTACAAATTGCCTCGTGCGTTCTACCGATTTCACCTATTCTTATGAACAAAATCCGGCAGATGCAAAGAACCCCATCTATTCCTTTCTAATTTCGGTCTCTCAATCCGGCTACAAAAGGCAGGCAGGCGGCGGCTATCTGTCAAAATCCCTGCCGCCGCTCGAATTCCACTATACGCAACCTATTATTCAGGATACCGTACAAAATGTGTATCCAAAGACCCTTGAAAACCTGCCAGCCGGAGTAGACGGCGTCACTTACCAGTGGACTGATTTGCACGGTGAAGGTATTCCGGGAGTGCTGACGGAACAAGCTGACGGTTGGTTCTACAAGCGCAACATAAGTCCGATAAGAGAAAATTGCGTTGAGTTTGCCCCGATTGAGAGTGTGTCTTTGAAACCTAACTTGAATTTGGCTGGCGGACAAGCGCAATTCATGGATTTGGCCGGCGACGGGCAACCCGATCTGGTCGTAATGGATGGTCCAATGCCGGGGCTTTACGAGCACGATGATGCGGAAGGATGGCAACCCTTCCGACCCTTCACAGACCGCCTGCATCGCGATACTCGTGATCCAAACCTTAAATTCATCGATCTCGATGGTGACGGTCACGCCGACATCCTGATCACTGAAAACGATGCCTTTGTTTGGCACCTTTCGCTGGCAGAAGAAGGATTCAGTCCCGCTCAGCGTGTGGCGCAGGCACTTGATGAGGAAAAAGGGCCGCGTTTGGTTTTTACCGATGGAACTCAATCCATCTACCTGGCAGACCTGAGTGGAGACGGACTGACCGATCTCGTGCGTATTCGCAATGGTGAAGTTTGTTACTGGCCCAATCTGGGCTATTGCCATTTCGGAGCGAAAATTACTATGGACCAGGCGCCCGTTTTTGATAATCCCGAACAATTCGACCACAAACAAATCCGGCTGGCGGATATCGACGGTACAGGTACCACCGATATCATTTACCTGCATCGGGATGGCGTGCGCCTTTATTTCAACCAATCAGGCAATAGTTGGAGTGCACCGCAACCGCTTGCCGTATTTCCCAAAGTGGACGACATCGTTTCCATTATGGCTGCCGATCTGCTGGGTAATAGTACCGCCTGCCTGGTCTGGTCATCCCCGCTACCTGGTGATGCCGGTCTTCAGATGCGTTATGTGGACCTCATGGGTGGACAAAAGCCGCATTTGCTGATCCGTACGGTCAATAACCTGGGCGCCGAAACCAAAGTAAGTTATGCTTCATCGGTTAAGTTCTACCTGCAAGACAAATACGCCGGCAAACCCTGGATCACCAAATTACCTTTCCCGGTACATGTGGTCGAACGGGTGGAAACCTATGATTACATCAGCCGGAATCGCTTTGTAACGCGCTACGCCTACCACCACGGTTATTTTGACGGGGAAGAACGCGAATTTCGCGGCTTTGGAATGGTAGAACAGTGGGATACCGAAGCATTTGCCGCACTTAGCGCGAGCGATGCATTCCCTGTCGGTAACAACATTGAAGCCTCATCGCACGTATCCCCCGTGCATACCAAAACTTGGTTTCATACCGGTGCTTATTTAAATCGCAGCCATATCTCAGACTTTTTTGCGGGGCTTTTAAATGCAAATGATGCTGGCGAATACTACCGCGAGCCAGGGCTTAACGATGCTGAAGCGAGGGATTTACTGCTTCCTGACACTGTATTGCCCGCAGGGCTTTCCGCAGATGAAGAACGGGAAGCTTGCCGTGCTCTCAAAGGCTCCATGTTGCGGCAGGAGGTCTATGCCCTCGACGGTACTGAAAAAGAGGCACATCCTTACACGGTAGCGGAGCAAAACTTTACTATTGAGCCTATACAGCCCCGTGGGCATCTTCGCCACGCAGTTTTTTTTACCCACGCACGAGAAACGCTGACCTATCATTATGAGCGAAACCCTGCCGACCCGCGCGTGCAGCATGCGCTTACCCTGGAGGTAGATGGCTATGGCAACGTGTTGAAGGAAGCCGCCATCGGCTATGGGCGGCGGCAACCGGATATGACGTTACCACTCCCTGCCGACCGGACTAAACAAACCCAAACGCTGATAACCTACACTGAAAATCAGATTACCAACCCTATTGACGATATCGCGCTTTATCCTAGTGACTACCGAATGCCCATGTCGGCAGAGACCAGAACTTATGAACTGACCGGATACGCGGGAACAAGTAATGCCGGAAGATTTCAGCACAGCGATTTGATTCAGCCAGATCCGGCTAATGCTAAGCGTTGGATACATCGCTTCGATGGCGAAATCAACTACGAAGACCCTATAATGAATGGTCGGCAACGCCGCCTGATCGAGCATATCCGTACCCTATACCGCAGCAACGACCTTGCTACTATTCTGGCACTTGGTAGCCTTGAATCCCTTGAACTGCCGGGTGAGAGCTACCAGCTCGCGTTTACGCCGGGGCTGCTCCATCAGGTTTTTCAGCGCAATGGTCAGCCGCTGTTACCAAATCCCGCCAATGTGCTCGGCGATCGGGACACTGACGGTAGCGGTTATTTAGACCTAGATGGCAATGGCCACTGGTGGATATCCGCCGGAAGGGTTTTCTTTTCCCCCGATGCCGCTGACACAGCGGCCCAGGAGTTGGTCTACGCGCGGAAACACTTTTTCCTTCCGCAACGCTATCGCGATCCTTTCCATACCAATGCCGTCAGTACGGAAAGTTTTGTGACCTATGACAAGTATGACCTGCTGATACAAGAGACTCGAGATCCTTTAGACAATCGCGTCACCGTAGATAACATCGACTACCGCGTGCTTCAGCCGGACAAGATAAGTGATCCTAATCGCAACCGTACAGAGGTGGCCTTCGATATTTTAGGCATGGTGGCAGGCACTGCCGTGATGGGAAAACCTGTCCCTGCTCTTGTAGAAGGTGATTCGCTCCACGGCTTCATGGCCGATCTGCCAGAGTTGGATATACTCAACCATTTGGCAAATCCATTAGGCAATCCACACCAAATTTTGGGAACGGCCACTACACGCTTTGTGTATGACCTGTTCGCATATCAGCGCACTAAAACCCAACCCAACCCGGAACCGGCAGTGGTATCCACTTTAGTACGAGAAACTCACGAAAGCGAGTTACAACCCGGCCAGCAAACCAAAATTCAACACAGTTTTTCCTACTCTGACGGCTTTGGCCGGGAAATCCAGAAAAAGATCCAGGCCGAACCGGAAAAAATCAACGGCGTCCCAGGTCCGCCGCGCTGGGTGGGCAGCGGCTGGATCATCTACAACAACAAAGGCAAGCCCGTCCGCCAATATGAACCTTTCTTTAGTGCCACACATCTGTTTGAGTTTGGCAAAGAAGTTGGCGTTAGCCCTATCCTGTTTTACGACCCTGTGGAACGGGTAATTGCCACCTTGCATCCGAATCATACGTATGAAAAAGTGGTGTTCGATGCCTGGCAGCAGATGACGTATGATGTGAACGATACAGTTGCCCTACACGGCGCACAGACCGGCGATCCGCGTACCGATCCCGATATTTCGGGTTATGTTGGCGCCTATTTTGCTACCCAGCCCGCCGATTTGCAAAGCTGGTATGCCCAGCGGAAAGACGGCGCAATGGGAGCACAGGAGCAAACTGCGGCCAAAAAAGCCGCTGCGCACGCCGATACGCCAACCAGGGCTTACTTTGACACCCTTGGACGGCCATTCCTCACCCTTGCGCATAACCGGGTAGAATGCCCAAACCACTACTTGGATGGCACAGAAAGCGTTTTCTCCACCCGGGTGGAATTGGACATAGAAGGCAATCAGCGCAGCGTACGTGATGCCATCATACAAAATGGAGACGCAGAAGGACGCATGGTGATGCAGTATGCCTACGACATGCTGGGTAACCGTATTTATCAGCTCAGCATGGAAGCCGGTGCGCGTTGGATGCTAAATGACGTTTCGGGCAAACCCATCCGTGCCTGGGACAGCCGTGGTCATGATTTCCGGACGGAATATGACGCTTTGCGACGCCCCCTTCACCAATTTGTCTTTGGCAGAGACGCCAATCAATCGGATCCACGAACCCTCGCCGGTGAAATCCTCGTGGAAAAAACCGAATACGGAGAAAGCCATGCCAAGACATTGGAGTTGAACCTTTGCACACGAGTACTCAAACACTACGACAATTCAGGCGTAATCACCAGCATGGGTCTCGACCCCGCCTCCAATCGGGAAGAAGCCTACGATTTTAAAGGGAATCTGCTGCGCAGCACGCGCCAATTGGTCAGCGATTATAAAAACCTGCCCGATTGGCAACAAAATCAGGTGCTGGAAGAAGATGTGTTCGGCAGCAATACGACTTATGACGCGCTAAACCGCCCCATCGAACTTACCACGCCGCATACCCTGGCCATGCAACCCAACATCATTCGCCCCGGCTACAACGAAGCTAATCTTTTGGAACGAATGGAGGCCAATCTTCGCAGCGCCAAAGCCAATGGGCAGCCGGTATGGACGGCTTTTGTTGCGAACATTGACTACGACGCCAAAGGTCAGCGGCAGCGCATAGATTATGGCAACGGCACACATACGAAGTACACTTATGATCCGCTGACTTTCCGCCTGGTGCATTTGTTGACCACCCGCAACCCCGTCAAATTCCCGGACGATTGCCCACAACCGCCGCCAGCGGGCTGGCCCGGCTGTCAGGTGCAAAACCTGCACTACACCTACGACCCGGCTGGCAATATCACCCATATCCGCGACGATGCACAACAGACCGTTTATTTCCGCAACAAACGCGTGGAACCCAGCGCCGAATACACCTACGACGCCATTTATCGCTTAATCGAAGCGACCGGACGCGAGCATTTGGGGCAAGCCGGGGGAGCGCCGGTGCCATATTCCCACGATGACGCGACTCATGCCGGCTTGTTGCACCCCGGCGATGGCAACGCCATGGGCCGATACATTGAACGCTATATCTACGATGCAGTGGGCAATTTTCTGGAAATGCAGCACCGCGGCAGCGACCCGGCCCATGCCGGATGGACGCGCCAGTATACGTACAACGAACCAAGTTTGCTCGAAAACGCCAAAACCAGCAACCGTCTGAGCTACACGACAGTGGGCAATGGCAATCCAATCAAAGAGCAATACCTGCACGATGCCCACGGCAACATGACCCGTATGCCGCATCTGGGCGGTGGGAGTCCCGCACCCAATATGAACTGGGATTGTAAAGATCAATTGCGGCAAACCGATCTGGGCGGCGGCGGCACGGCGTATTACGTGTACGATGCAACCGGACAGCGGGTACGCAAAGTATGGGAAAAAGCGGGTGGTCTGGTCGAGGAACGCCTGTACCTCGGCGGTATTGAAATCTACCGCAAACGCAATGCTGCGGGCGGGGTCCTGCTGGAAAGGGAAACCTTACATGTGATGGACGATAAGCAACGCATTGCATTGGTAGAAACCCGCACGGTTGATACAGCCGGTAATGACCTTGCCCCTGAGCAAATGATTCGTTATCAGTATGGCAATCACCTGGGGTCGGCGAGTCTGGAACTGGATGATGGGGGGCAGGTAATCTCTTATGAGGAGTATGCGCCGTATGGCAGTTCGGTTTATCAGGCGGTGCGGAGCCAGACGGATTTGCCGAAGCGTTATCGGTTTACGGGAAAGGAAAGAGATGAGGAGAGTGGGTTGTATTATTTTGGGGCGAGGTATTATGCTGTGTATTTAGGGCGATGGTTGAACATGGATCCGATATACTTAACAGATTTTAATAATAGTGACCGTCAGGCATATGGGTATACACAAGGTAATCCAATAAATGCTATCGATCCCGATGGGCGACTAGTGTGGTTTTTAGTCGCAGCAGTGGTTATTGCTATTGTTGCAGAACCTCAAGTTGTCAATGCACCAGCTCCTGGGGAACCTACTTTCCCACGAAGGAGCACTACAGATATCGTATTGAGCGGAGTTGGAAAAGGAACAATGGTAGTCGGTGGTATTGGGGCAGTTCGGAGTGGCGCACAATTGCTCAGAAGTGAAGGCTTGATGAAAGGAGGAGCAACCTTAGCCCGCGAATTTGCCAAAGGCGAAGTCCGAAATGAAGTTGTTCAGAAAACAGCTTCAGCCATTGATCCTACAGGCACCCTTGGACAGGTGGTGGGTGTATTACCTAACGCAGGAGGGGGGCGAAAATCAGGTACAGCATCACCTGTAAGTAAGCCTCCTGTTGAAAGAGTAGGAAAACCAAGTGGGTCTGGATCAGGACCTAAACCTCCTCCGCGCCCCTCTCCTCTTGAATTGCCTCCAAGGCCACAACCACCAAATCCAAAAATGCCTGGTCCAACTGTTGACCCAAGTACAGGCGAACCTGTAGGAAGATTTGTTGTGGACCCACGCGGAAATACATTAATTGAGCCGAAAGGAGGAAACACTACAGCCTACCCACCTTCGACTATAGATAAATCTGGAAATTCCCAATCTCCTGATACTCACACGTTTTACCCTAATGGATCAAATTATCAGCGTCTGAATCCGAGCGCTCCTAATCCACATGGCCATGGTCACTTGCCTGGGAAACCAGGTCAGAAACAAGGACCTTCGATTGACCCGAGTGGAAAGGTAGTGCCTTTGAAAAGCAAAGAAGCGCATTGGCCAATTAAATAGGAGTAAAATCGAGTGGATTTAAAGAAAAATCATGCAAATGGATGCTCAACTGATAAAAGCATGGGTTGAAATCATCAGCTCTTTGGCGTGGCCGATGATAACTGTCATATTGGTGATTTGGGCAATGTATCTCTTCCGGAAGCCGATATCTGCTTTCATTTCCGGCTTGGGCCATCGCGTCACCAAAATTTCGGTATTGAATGTCACTAGTAAAAATGGAGACCGGATAAAAGCCTTACTGTCATGCAAGGCGCCATCCATTGCCATTGTCAACAGCAAAGGCGAATTCACATCCATGCTGGATCGCCAAAAACTGGCAGCTCTTGTGGGCAAAAATTTGATCAATCAATCAATCAATTGATATGAAAAAGATAACATATCCGATGAAATCAAGGATGCAAGGCGACAAGGTTGCCGACTTGCAAAAATCTTTACAATATTTACTGGAGCGGGAGCTCCTGTTGGCTAATGATACGGCCGTTCGCAAAGAAATAATAGAAGCGTTTAAGGAGGAGCGGGAGAAAAAGTATTATGGAACAACTACCAAGAAATTGGTTGGAATCTTCCAAAAGGAACGGCGGCTTAAATCCAGTGGCGAGGTTGACGAGGCCACAGCTCAGGAAATTAACGAATTACTGTTCTATGCCAAGATTTTCAAACGCATCATTGGTCATGTCCTTGACGCTGAGGGCGAACCCGTGTTGAATATGCGTCTTACCCTTACCCAAAAACCACCTGGTCCAGATGAAGTCCTTGACGAAACACAAACGGATGTAAAGGGCGAATTTCTGCTCTATTACGATCCTCTCCACTTCACTTCTAGCGGCATCAGATCCATTTCTCCGGTGGTGCACCTGTATGGCGCAACAGGTCTGGAAGAAGAGGTGTCATCACCCATTGAGCGCCCAAAGGCTACGGAACGGGTTGAATTTCACTTGCAAGCAATTGAACCCTCCGATAATACCAAATCACTCAAAGTCTCCGGCTTTGTTGCGTTTAACACCGGCCAACCTGCCAAAGGTTTACAAGTGCTGGTATATGACCAAAGCCTGGTCGGTGAAATTAGGCTTGGACAAAGTATTACTGATGCCGACGGCGGCTATACCATAGAATACAACGCTACTCGCTTGCCTCGAGGTAAGGTTAAGGCTGACCTTATTGTAAAAGTTGTCCGGAAAGAACAGCCGGATTTGATTTTGGCATCGAGTGCCGTTCTATTTAATGCCAACAAGGACGAAAAAATCAACATCATTATCGGTGAAAGAGATTTGTCCAAAGCCACCGAATTTGAACGACTGCGGGCAGCACTCACTCCGCATCTCGGCAGTAAGTCGCTTGCCTCCCTCCGCGAAGACGATGAACGACACGAGCTAACCTATTTAGCCAACAAAGCAGGCTGGGATGCGCGCCTCGTAGCGCTGGCCGCCCTCGCCGATAAAGCCGCTTCCGAAAGTGGACTTGCCCCCGAACTACACTATGCCGCCGCAAGAGCAGGGCTACCTTATGATGCCGATGCATTCCGAAAAACTGATACAGAAACACTCCGCACAACCTGGGAAAAGGCCATTGAGGCAAAAATCCTGCCTGCAAAAACGGATCGGGAAATCGAGGCGGCTATTAATACGTTTGTCGATTATCGTACTGATTTTTTGCTTGAAAAAGCCCCTGCAACCGGCGTTTCTACTTTAAAAGACATGCTCAGCCTTTCCTTGCCCGATGCCGATCAGCAAAAGAAGTTTACTGCGCTTTACTTTGACCACCGCGACGATCTCAGCACCTTTTGGCAAAAGTTGGAAAAGGAAGAGGCCTTTGGCACCGATCTCACTCGCCAACTACGGCTCGACGGCAAATTGGGCTTCCTCACCGGCAACCACAAAGAACTGATCGCTCGCCTCAAATCACGGGGCTTGGTCAGCGATGACCCGAAAGAATTAGTGTACAATGGCCTTTATAAAACAGAAGCATGGACAGACCCCCAAAAGAATTTGCTTGAGGGTCTCGATGTACCCAGTTTCATGAAGGGAGAAACTGTTGATGAAAAACGCGCTAATTATGTCCGCATGATGAGTGCGCAATTGAAATTATCCTACCCGACCGCCGCGCTTGGTGAGGAGGTTGCATCCGGAATAATGCCATTGAAGGATGAAGGCCTAAAGGATTCAGTTCGACGTTTTTTCTTTGAAAACGATGATTTTGAAATCGGCCGAACTCCTTTAAATCGCTATTTGGCCGACAAAGAAATAGAAATCGAAGCACCGCTCGCCGCCGAAATTACCCGCTTACAACGCGGCTGGCAAATCAGCCCTGATGATACCACCATGCGAGCTATGTTCGAACAGGGTTTGGACTCAGCTTACCAGGTGATGCAGCTTGACGAACCCGCTTTTATAGGCATAATGGGCGAACAAGGAATAGAACCTGCTAAAGCCAGGATGGCGCACCGCAAGGCTGAACAGGTACATGCAACTGTGCTGAACCTTGCTACGGGTTATGCAACGCTTGCTGCCAATCCAAGGCCATACGTGCTTGACGGTACAATCGTGACAGGAGGCTCGGGAGAAACGAAGCCATCTACTGCCGTTGCTGCCAGCCTTGAAACACTTTTCGGCAACCTGGATTACTGCGACTGCGAACATTGCCGATCGGTACTCAGTCCGGCAGCGTATCTGGTTGATTTGTTGACTTTTATCGAAAGAAAAACCGATCCGGAAAAAGGCGGGGCAACGTTCAAAAATCCACTTGATGCACTGCTAATCCGGCGTCCCGACATCCAGCATTTGCAGCTAACCTGCGAAAACACAAACACCGTACTGCCTTATATAGATTTGGTCAACGAAATTCTCGAACACCATGTCGTAACCGGTAGCCTGCAAAATGCCGATCCCCAAAAAATATTCAAAGGTTTCAACTCGGGTGA
>JALHMA010000076.1 GCA_022844265.1 Saprospiraceae bacterium
GGTGACATCTCGTAACGGTCGTTTTCAAGTAATTCTCGCTACGAGATGTCACTTGCTCCTGCGTCGCAAATGACACCTCTCCGCTAAGTCAACGACATTGCCCTGAAGGGGTCGGGGGCATGGCCAAACGCGAAGCACCCCCAAACACGAAAAACGAAACACCAAACACCAACATCAAGGTTGCAGTTCTCCGATGCGTTGCATCAGCACCGGCTGGTCGCCGCGTGGGCTGTGGGTAACATGGTACCACTGGTCTTCGCCGAAACGGGTCCAGGTAAACGGGTTTCTGCCCGGACGCGTGGGTTCGAAGCGAACATCTTTTTCACCGATCCAGGTGACGACCCAGTCGCGGTTGTCGCCCAGGTAGTAACAGCCTGCATGCCAGGTCAGCAGCATGGAAGTCGGCTCGCCGGAAGCGCCGGTTTCAATAATTTCCAGCGCATGATCAGGTGTGAACTGAAAATTTTGTTTGATGGGTCGCTCGGGCTGCGTGCTTTCCCAAACCCCTTTGATCCAGCGGAGTTTCTGGATATCGGCCTGGGTGTAGCGGACAATCGGCGCTGCTTCAAATGCAACATCGGCGGGCGCTGAATCGGATATTTCGCGGCAAGCGAAAGCAGAACATAAGAGCAGCGCGAGGACAATTATTTTCATGGCAACAGGTGTTTTCGTTTTACGTGCGTGGATGGTGTTTTTGTGTTTTTGTGTTTTAGAGGGGCATTGCCTACGAATTAGTAATACTTAAATCGAAGCACCCCCAAACACAAAACACCACACACCATACACCATACACGCCCTCAAGCCTTAGAACAATTTTTCTGCCAACCCAACAAAATGCTCATTATCAATATCTTATATTGTTTATTTGAAATAAAAAACGCCCGAAACTGAACAACCCTGTTCATTTTCGGACGTTGTGAATACAGAAAAATCTTTGCAAAAACTCAGGTCGGTGTATTACTATGCGGGATAGTTTTCAATCCTGCGCTTCGACCATATATACGATATAGTCGGTGTCGCCTTGCCAGGGGAACGCATCCACCAGTTCCTTGTAATGCAGTTTAACATTTTTGCCTTCAAATCGCTGCATTTGCTGGTAGACAGCGCCATCTTTTACGGAGAAATCCCAGGTGCTTTGGGTAGTCAGAATGGTGCTTCCACCCAGGTGCAACTGCCCTTCGTAGGTTTTAAAAACCACTCCTTTTTTAGAAATTTTAAACAACATCCCGGTTCGGGTGCCTTCGCTGATCGTGTAAGTCCGGTAAATAAAATACCCGATAAAAGTGAGGAAACCCACTGCCAAGAGTATCCAAAGTGTGCGGCGGGCGAATTTCCCGGCTTTTTGTTTGACCTGATCGTATTGAACGGACATGATAAAGGGTGGTTAAGTATGAGCATTTTAGACAGGACAAATATAAATAAGTCTCATCTCCCACTCCAACAAAAAATACTACCTTTGCCCCAGCACAGGCACCGACTTTCTGCGGCGACTCGAACACCTGTTTTTTGAGGGGCACGCCACTGATTCAAGGAAGCAGTTTGCCGTTGACTTGTCCGGCTCCACGACTGCACGCCCAACCCCGGTATGGCCTGCCCCGTTTGTCAACTTTGCGAAGTCTGACCAGCACAATCCGGTGTCTGTGTTTTTTTTCTGGCTTTTCCAGCCATGCGTATAAGTAGTTATCTGTTATTAGTTATCGGTTATCAGTGTTGATAATCAAGCACTTACAAAGGCTTTAGTCAAAACTAATTTTGCTCTTTTCTTAAGCGACTCGTCGCAATCTATTTTTCGCTTCCTCCCAATGAAAAATATCATGGATTTCTTTCATTCCGATCCTGCTGCCGACCATACGTCCTTACTGATCACCGACGAAGCCGAGGCCTGCGCTGCGGTACTCATTGCCTGCCTGCGCGCCAACGAACTCGACACCGACGAAGACAATGCCGCCTTCTACACGACCATCAAAAGCCGCAATATTTTTATCGGTTATGATGCAAAAGAACTAGTTGCAACCGCCGCGCAGTTTTTTGAACAGGCGGGCAGCCCGGCAGCGCTCATCGACGCGGCTATCGGCGCCATCCGCGAACAAACCCGCCTTCCCTTGTTCTACCACTGCCTCGATGTCATGCTGGCCGACGGCATCGTAACGCCCCGCGAAAACGGAGTGTTCCAGTACCTGAAAGGTAAGTTTAAGGTGGAGGATGAACTGGCGTGGAAAGCGCTGGAGGTGCTGGTGATGAAGAATAAGTTGTGATTCAGTCCCGCCGATACCCAATCCCCCCTTCCGGAGTCCACGGTAGCAACTCAATCAAATGTATGTCTCCTTGCTGCCGGTAGCGCTCGCGCCAGGGGCGATAATGAGTAGTCACAATAATATGAGCGAAATGCTCCGCCTGATCCTGTAGCAGTTGAATAAAACGATCCAGGTGCGCTTCATCGCAGGCGCCGAGCACATCATCCATCAGCAGGATAGTATCGGAGTTGCCGTAGCGTTTTGCGAGCGCGAAGAAGATGCACAGCGCGAGTGTATCCAGGTGCGATTCACTATACAGGGACTGCGGGGCAATGTCCGTATGGTGGTGAAAACGGGCCGTGAGTTCCAGGGAGTTCCTGCCCTTTTCTTTCAGAAAAAGGCGTACGTCGCCGATATTTTCATTGGGATGCAGTGCCTGGTACAGCGCATCGACCTCTGCGGAAACGGCGCGCAGTTCGGATTCAATATAGGTTTTTCGAGCGGATTCGACGATGTGGAGCGCCGCTCCGGCAGCCGTCAGCAGGGCGTTGTTTTTATCGGCGGCAGCGCGGTTTTCCATGATAGCATTCCAGTTTTCCCGGATCAGGCCGTATTGATCGAGCGCCTTGCTGATGCTGTCCGATTCGACTATTTTTCCGGTCAGGAAATTATGCAGCGTATCAAAAGACGCCGCAAATAATTCAGCGCGCTTTCGGGGCAGGAGTTCATTGTTTTGAAGTGCCGATAACATATCCTTCAGCGCAGGCGCATTTTCCAGCGTGTTCATGGCGGCGGCAAATTTCAGCACATCCGCATTCAGCGATTCCAGATTTCCCTGCCAGAGTGTTTGCAGGCGCTCATGTTCCGTACGCGCTGCCGAAGCAGCCAGGGAGGCTTCGCGCAGGCTATTCATTTGTGTCAGGCGCGTTTGCAGGTGCATCAATAACTGCGCGTGGTCGGCCGGCTGCTTACATACGGGGCAGGTGTTGTCATCCGGGTGTTCGGCAGACAGGTATTTCCGGGCTTCTTCGAGTACAGGCAGCAAAGCCGGCGCATGCGCGGCGGCGTGTTGTTCATCGAGCAAACGTTCTGCCTGCTTTCTGATGTCGGCGGCATTACGCCCCTCTTCCTGTGTTTCAAGGAGTTTTTCATGGGCGATTTTGGCGCGATTCCAGGCCTCGATAGCGGCGCGGATGCCGGTCAGTTTGTTATATTCGGCACTGAGGTCCTTTTGAAGTTCGGTATTGGCCCATTGTTCCCAGTTGTCGTGGGGCGCGCCCTCGTTTTTCCAGGTAGCGTCGAGGATTTGCTCCACTGCTTCCAGCGCACGCGCGATTCGATCCGCTTCGAGGCGGGTATTCCGCAGCAGATCACGCAGGGTCGTTTCGCTTTTGACGATACCCGAAAGATCGAAATAGGCGGCTAATTGTTCATATCGTTTGGCGGGGGCTGCCGTAGCCAGGTCGACCACGCTGCTGCGGCGGAGGTGGCGCAGGGCAGGCGGTGCGGCGCTTTGTTTATGAACTATTTTTTTGCCGGCCATGGCGGCTGTAAACAGGCCCTGATCCGTGTGGAGCCTAATCAAAAGATCGTTCGGCTGCCTGTCAGCAGCCACGAGGTAACTTTTGTCAGCGCCTGAAATATCGTCGAGCGAGCCATGATCCGTAGTACACAGGCATATCAGCGCATCGGAAATGCTGGATTTTCCGGTGCCGTTTTCACCGAAAATCAGGGTGATGCGTTTGGCGGGGTCAAACTCCAGGCTGAGGGGTTGCGTGGCGCCGCGAAAAGCGTTCAGTTCAAGTTTCTGAAGTTTCATCGGACATCGGTTGAGTATGAAGTACCTGTTCCAGGGCAATTTTCCAGTTGCCTTCTTTCAGCGTTCCCTGGCCCAGGCCTGATATAAAAGCAGCCTTGCCGTCATTAGAAATCAATTTTGCCTCCAGCAGTTGCCGGAATATTTGTTCTGCAAGCAACTCGTTTGAATTGCGGGCAGCGGGATTAGCTGTTTCTGAATTGTCCATTTTGGTAGTTATTGGTTATTCATGCGAATAATGGGTTAAAACTAATCAATCGAAAGTTCACGATTCACTACTCACCACTCACGATTCACCACTCACGACTTAAATCGCTTCGAAGATTCCGGCACCTCCGACTCGCCTTCTTCCCCTGTCTCCGGCCCGTGACTAATTTTTTTATGCAACAAATAAACGAACAAGCCGAACAGCAATACATATACCCAGGAAAAAAGGATCAGAGAAAACCATACCTGATCAGCAGTTACGGATTTGGAGAGGCCGTCGGAGGTGCGCAAAATGCCATACACGACCCAAGGCTGGCGACCTACTTCAGCCGAGTACCAGCCCACCTGATTGGCGATTTGGGGCAACAAAACGGCCGGGACGAATAGCCGCAGCAACCAGGTTTGCCGAAACAAACGCCCGCGCCAAAGCAGCAACGAGGCCAGTACCGTCAGCCCGATCAGCGCCATTCCGATGGAAACCATGAGGTGATAGGTCTGGAACACAAAATTAACCCGCGCCGGCCGGTTTTCTTCCGGGAATGCGCGCAGGCCCGGCACCGGAGTTGTAAAATCTTCGTGGATCAGGAACGTCAGCATCTTCGGGATGGCCACCCCGCTCACTTGTTCCGTTTTTTCATCGACCAGTCCGAATAAATACAAATCTGCCACCGCCAGGCTGTCGTAGTGGCCTTCGAATGCGGCGAGTTTGGCCGGTTGGTGCTCCGCAATCAATTGAGCGGAGCGATGGCCGCTGAACAACTGCGACAAAGCCGCCACGGTTGCAAAAACCAAAGCAATACGAAAGGCTTTTTGCGACATTTCCACAAATCGGCCTTTCACGAGGTACCAGGCATGGACGCTGAGCACCAGAAAAGAACCCGCCAGAAAAGCGCCCAAAATGACATGCAGCAGGCGATCCATGGACGAAGGATTGAATACCATTGCCCAGAAATCGGTCACCACTGCCCGCGCATGCAATCCCTCTCCCTCGATACGGTAACCCGCAGGCGTCTGCATCCAGGAATTGGCCACCACAATCCAGATGGCTGAAAACATGGAGCCGAGCGCGACCATAATCGTCGAAAAAAAGTGTACCCGCGGACTGACGCGGTGCCAGCCGAATAAAAGAATACCGAGAAAACCGGACTCCAGCGCAAACGCGAAAATGCCTTCCGCCGCCAGCGCCGACCCGAATATATCGCCCACGTAGCGGGAATAGGTCGCCCAGTTGGTGCCGAACTCAAATTCCATCACAATACCCGTTGCCACGCCGATCCCGAAAATGAGCGCAAATATTTTGATCCAGAAACGGGTGAGTTGTTCGTATTGTTTGTCTCCGGTGCGGAGATACATACCTTCCAGGAAGATCAGCATCATACCCAAACCGATGCTCAGGGGCGGATAGATGTAGTGGAAAGCAATGGTAAAGGCAAATTGCAGCCGGGCGAGAAACTCCACTTCCATATCAAGAGGATTTTGGGCAAAGATAATAACAAGTGCGTGTTTGGTGTTTGGTGTTTAGTGTTTAGGGCGCTTCGCCTTTGGCATCCGTGGGTAGTTTGACCTGAATTATCTGAGATGCCAAAGGCGAAGCGCCCTAAACACTAAACACCAAACACCAAACACTAAAAACTTTACTGTTTAACCACCCGGCTATTCCGCACTACCCTGCCATTTTCCAACAACTGCGTCAGGTAAATACCCGCCGGCAACGTCCCGGAATCCAGCAATTCCGACAAACCCTGCCGGAGCGTGTAAGTCCTGCAAAGCCGTCCCTGTGCATCCATAAAGCGCAATTCATACCGCGCGTTGGTGGGCTGTTCCATTTCCAGCATAACTTCTATCCGCTCAACAAAAGGGTTGGGATACAACATAAATGTCAGCCCCGGCTGCGGCTCGTCTGTTGCAACCTGAATATCGACGGTAAACATAAACACCTGCGCACAGCCTGAAGCATCCAGGACCGTCACCTGGTAATCGCCGGGCGACAAAGAACCGATCGCATGGCTGCTTGCGTTGTTGCTCCATTGAAAAGTATAGGGCGCCGTACCACCGCTCACCTGTTGCAGGGTGACAGCGCCGTTACCGCTGCCCGTATCGTGTTGAATATGAACACTATCGACGGTGATGATTGCACTTACCGTGACTGTCGTTTGAATCAGGCTGTCGCAGTCATTCACGGTTTGCAAAATAGTTGGATAGACGCCTGCGGCACTAACCATCTGGCCATCGGGCAAAGTGTGGCTGTCGCCCGGACACAAAAAGACTTGTACGGTCGTCGGCGCAATGGCCGGGTAAATATTCAGTTGGGTTTGAATAACACTATCGCACCCAAGTATGCTTTGTAAGGTGGTTTGATAAATGCCCGCCGAACTGACCATCTGGCCATCAGGCAAAGTGTAGCTGTCGCCAGGACACAAAAAGACCTGTTCGGTCGTCGGCGCAATGGCCGGGTAAATATTCAGTTGGGTCTGAATAACGCTGTCGCAACCAAATATACCCTGTAAAGTGGTTTGATAAATACCCGCCGAACTGACCATCTGGCCATCGGGCAAAGTATAGCTGTCGCCCGGACAAATGGAAACCTCCTGTTCATTGACCTCACAATCCTCCCGGAGATGAAAAAAAGTGCGGTTGTAAAAACCCCGAATACCGGTCACTGCAAAGTCTTTTCCATAGGTACTTAAGGGGACTATGCTGGTTAAAGACATATTCGTGATATTATCCGGGTTCGGTAATTTTTCATAACAAAGCACCGCCAAAGGATGCGATTGTACCTGGTAAACCCGCGAAGTGCCATAGGTGCCGAAAGGGTTGGGTTGGCTGGACCGGACGGCTACCTGCAACCTGCCGTTTTCCAACAAATGAACATCTTGCCCTTCTTCGCCCAGCGCATCGCCCCAGGTAAGAAAATCGACTGCTTCGCCGGTAGCGGCATTAAAACGAATTAAAAATGCGTCGCGGTTATTTGGTGTTGAAATGCGATCGCCCACCACAACCACTTCATTGGAATCCGGCAGATGAACCAAATTGCGGGCAAGCGCAATGTCAAACGGAATCGCCCACACCTGATTCCCGTCGAGGTCAATTTTCAGCAATATCGCAGTGGCCACAAAAGCCCTGTTGACCGGCATAATAAAGCCGTTGTTGGTAGCCACAATATCATAAGGAGATTCAAAAAAACCGGTATGGTACGTTTTTTCCCAAACAGGTTGGAGGTTTTCCGACAAGCGCGTCACGACTACATCCTGCGGATTGAGGCCGCCGCCCACGTTGACACTTGCTGCCATGGTGTAGGTATTTCCAATGCGCACCAGGCTTGGTTCGACGCGTTCGTCGATGGTCGGATTACCATTTATTATGGCAAAACCAAACTTTTTCACTCCGATGGTCGTGTTGAGATTCAGGTTGGCATCCGTTTTAACGACTACCACCTTGATCAATGAATCATTGGGGAGGGTGCAATTGTCGCATTGACCGACGGCTACAAAACCGCCATCGGGCGCTTCCACAACATCCCTGAATTTTGATTGCCCGCCAATGGCCGTCCCGAATTTTTGTAGCGCCAATTGTTGCCCCTGATGATTCACCTTGAGCAAATACGCTTCGTTGTTCCACTCGCCGGCGATCACAAAATGGCCATCCTGGGTGGCGATGATTTTATACCCCCGGTTGATGTCGGTTTGTACCTGGCCGTACGGAAGGGTGATCGTGTGACATTGGGCGGACAGTTGGAAAGCGCCAAAAAGGATAAAAAACGTGCATAAAAGTTGATTTTTCATCGATCATTCTATTTGGTGAGAAAAAAGCGCGACACCGGTGTGGGTGTGCCTGTACAGTACAAAGGTCAGCCCGGTTGTTCAATTAGGAAATCCCTGAAAAAAGCCATTTTTATACTCCACCCTGCTACCGGAAAACCGTGAGTGGCAGGTTGTTTCGTGTATGGTGTTTCGTGTTTGGTGTTTCGGGCGCTTCGCCTTTGGCATTAGTTGATATTTTGGTCGAATTTTCACAAATGCCAAAGGCGAAGCGCCCGAAACACCAAACACGAAACACCATACACCCATAAGTAACATAAGTCACCTTCCCATGTCCGCCGGGGGGCTTACCTTTGGAGGAAATACCGATAACCAATAACGGACACCGGATAACTACTATATGCATTATTTCGAAACGTTTATCAATGGCTGGCAAGGATATGCGCAGTATCTCTGGCAGGAGATAACGCACCCGCACTGGGGCAATTTTTTCTACTGGCTGGTCGGCATTTCCGTATTGGTCTATGTGCTCGAACTGCTGTTTCCCTGGCGGAAACAACAATCTGCTATCCGAAAGGACTTCTGGCTGGATACGTTCTACATGTTTTTTAACGTGTTTCTGTTTCACCTGATCGTTTATGCTGCGGTGTCGGATGTGGTGGTAACGGCTTTCAATGATTTCCTGCGCGAGGTTTTCGGCATACGCAACCTGGTTTCCATTCAGGTGGCGTCCTTTCCATATTGGGCGCAGTTGTTGATCCTGTTCCTGGTGCGCGATTTTATACAATGGAACACACACCGCCTGTTACACCGGGTGCCGCGCTTGTGGGAATTCCATAAAGTGCACCACTCCGTGGAAGAAATGGGTTATGCGGCGCACCTGCGTTATCATTTTATGGAAACCATCGTGTACCGCAGCATCGAGTACCTGCCGCTGGCGATGATCGGTTTTGGCATTTCGGATTTCATGCTGGTCTATGTGTTTACACTGGCTATCGGACACCTCAACCACGCCAATATTTACCTGCCGCTCGGGCCCTTGCGTTATATTTTTAATAACCCGCAAATGCACATCTGGCACCACTCCAAAACACTGCCCAAGGGTCGTTACGGCGTGAATTACGGCATTACCCTGAGTCTCTGGGATTACCTTGCCGGTAGCGTCTGGATGCCGCACAACGGACGGGATATCGAACTGGGTTTCCCGGATGTTGAAAAATACCCGCACGGTTTTTTGGAGCAAGTGGTAGAACCGTTTAAAAAAGGTTAGTAGTTATTGGTTATCAGTGTTGATAATCAAGGGTTTGCAAAAACACATTTTTAATAACGCCTGGGGTACGCTACGCCTCTCACTTCTCTCACCCTCTCACTTCTCTCACTTCTAATATGTCAAAACGCCGTGATTTTCTTCGCAACAGCCTGCTGGCCGGATTAGGCGCAAGTCTTTCGCCCCTGACAGCCTCCGCCAAAGCGACCAGCGGGGAACTTACGCTGGATTCGAACGCTGTCGTTGCACCCCCGCGCTCCGGCACCCTGAGCCTGCTGCAAACCACCGATGTGCACTGCCAGATTCACCCCCACGACGAGATGTTCTGGGAAAATGAGCAGATGGTATTCCGCAAAACCGCCGGATATGCGCAATTGGCGACTATGCTGGACAAAATCAGAAAACAAAACCCCAATACGTTCACCGTCGACACAGGCGATATGTTCCAGGGCAGCGAATTATCGGTCAAAACAACCGGGAAAGCGCTGGTACCTGTGTTGAATGCACTGCAATACGACCTGTATTTGCCCGGCAACTGGGAAGTGATTTATCAAAAAAAAGCCATGCAAACCCTGCTCGGCGGACTCGATGCGCCCAAGGTTTGCGCCAATATGTACCACGACATGGGTGAGGGTAAAAAAGGCGAACTCATATTTCCGCCCTATTACACCTGGTCGCGGCTGGGCGTAAAAATCGGTTTTCTGGGCTACACCGACCCCTTGGTCCCCCTGCGACAATCGCCCAACTATTCCAAAGGCATCATTTACACCAAACCGGAGGAAAACCTGGCCTGGTATGTCAACTTGTTGCGCGAACAGGAGCAATGCGATTTCATCATCATACTGGCACACCTGGGCCTTTCCCAGCAAATTCACCTGGCCAACCTGCCCGAATGCGAGGGCGTACACTATATTTTCGGCGGCGACACCCATGAACGGGTGCGCGAACCGATTGTCTGCAAATACGCCAAAGTGGTGGAGCCCGGCGCCTTCGGCTCTTTTGTCGGCAGGCTCGACCTGGAAGTGAAAGACGGAAAAATCGTCGGCGAACAATACCAACTGCTGGAGGTAGACGCTAAAAAACATAAACCCAAAGCGGCAGTACAACAATTGCTCAACAGCCTGGAAGCCCCTTTTAAAGCAGATATCGAGACGATTCGGGGTTACAGTACGGTGCCTTTGTACCGTTATTTTGTCATTGAAAATACGATCGACACGCTCATCCTGGATGCCTTGGCCTGGCGGGTAGGTACTGATATTGTGCTGTCCAACGGTTTCCGTTTCTGTCCGCCGCGCAATGTTGGTTCTGACGGTATGGCGCCTATCACGGAAGGTTATATTTATGATATGCTGCCCGTCGATTCGCTGGTTCGCACCGCCAAAGTGAGCGGGCAACAACTGCTGGACTGGCTCGAAAAAGAACTGAATAACGTTTTTGCCAAAGATGCGTCCAAACGTTTCGGCGGTTGGGTGGTAAAATTTAAAGGTATGAAAGTGGAATTCCTGGCCTTCGGGGAATCCGGTAAACGCGTGCAGAAAGTTAGCGTCGGCGATCAGCCGATCGACCCCGCGCGCATCTACTCGGTCTGCGCCTGCGAGCGCGACGGCGACCCGGATACCATGCTTTGCCGTATTCCGCAGGTGAAAGAAGGCAAAAACACACCCTACACCCTGCACCAGACGATGCGGGATTACCTGGCCGCCAATTCGCCCGTCACGCCCACGCCGCATGGCTCTGCCATCGCATTGGATGCACCGGCGACGCTGCTGACACAGGTAACGGGGGTGAAGTATGAGTTTAGATAAGATATTGATTTCCTCTTCGCAGCCTGATGGAACACGGATTAGACACGGATTTTTTTCCTCATAGGATTAATGGGGACGCAGATTGAGCGGATTTTGCCGATCAAAGCGGATTTTCCACTTTAGATTTGACACAGATCAAACAAAGTTACTATTGGGAAAAAGACAGGTCAACTCTAAAGCGGAAAATCCGCTTTGATCGGCAAAATCCGCTCAATCTGCGTCCCCATTAATCCTGCGTTCGCGTACCACGAGTATCATCAAACTAAAAAAATTTAACATGAAAGCTACATTTCAAGACCTCATCGACCCCGAAACACCCACGATAATCGACTTTTTTGCCACCTGGTGCGGCCCCTGCCGTATGGTTACGCCTATCCTCGACGAATTAAAAAAAGACCTCGGCGATAACGTTCGTATTTTCAAAATTGACGTCGACCAGAATCAGGCACTGGCTGCACAATACAATGTCCGCAGCATCCCCACCATCATGATTTTTAAAGACGGGGAGTTAAAATGGCGCGAAACGGGCGTACAAAGCAAAGTGAAACTCAAAAGTGTACTGGAGGAAATCGTATAACCCATGCAAATACTGAATGACTGGAAATTTGTACTGATCGCCTGCCTCACACTGGGGCTGGCGCCTTTCGTACCCGAACCTCATATCTGGGGAAAATTGCGCTGGGTAGCCGGCGGAGCGGTGGGTATGTCGGCCATGGACTGGCTTGACCTGGCCTGGCACGGACTGCCCTGGGTCGCGTTGTTGCGGCTGGTGGTGCTGAAAGTAGTGAGAAGTGAGAAGTGAGTAGTGAGTAGTGAGTAGTGAGTGGCATTCCGTTAAAAGAAAGTACTCAATTATCTTTCAATTGAATGCCACTCACTATTCACTACTCACCATTCACTACTCACCATTCACATTAAAAAACCAGTACCCGGTCACTCTCAAGGGTCCAGGCTGCCAGTTCAGCCATATTACTCATTTCGACCCCTTCTAACAGTTGAAGGTCCTTCATACCTCTTGCCTGCACACAACTGCCGCAAAGTTTGATGGTTCCCTGGTGGTTCAGCACAAGTTGTAGCATCCGGGCAATGTTGTAATATCCATTGGGCGTTTCCTGAGCGGGCAGGGCTGCCGTTACGGCATCTGCCATCAAAAAAATGCGAATATCCGTCTCGGGTTGGTCTTTTTTAAGTTGATGCGCCAAACGGAGCGCATTGTACATTTTTTCATTGCCGTACGGGGCTTCGTTGATGATAAAAAGGACTGTCATAATAAATTGATTTGCATAAAGTTGCACGGATAGTCCCAGACCAGTTATGATGGCAATTGCAGGACAGCATGATACTCGTCAGCCTGCCGCTTTCTTTGCCAAAGTCATCCATTTCCACAACTTTGGATGCGTTGTCTGGCAACGCATCCGGAAATCAACAAAAAATCCGGTAGCGACCGTCAATACGCCCACAGCAACAATACTGGTCGGGATGCCGAACGCATCGGCCAGAACGCCTGTGAGTAAAGCCCCGATAGCATAACCCATATCCCGCCAAAAGCGAAAAACGCCGAGGCTTTTGGCCCGGTCAAAGGGGTGCGTATTCTCGGCAATGGAAGCCAGAAAAGTAGGATACACCATAGCCGTTCCCCAGCCCAGCAACGCAAGCAGTGCGGCAAACGCTGCAAAACTGTCCACCCATGCCAAACCAAGCAAGGCTAATCCTTGCAGCACCATCCCCCACAAGAGCAAGTCTTTTTTGCAAATAAAATCGGACATGCGCCCGCTGAACAACTGCCCGATGCCCCAGACAGCCGGGTATACGGCGGCTAAAATGCCGATTTCATGCAAGGAAAAACCTTTTTGAACCAGGAACATGGGAAGCAGGCCCCACACCATGCCGTCGTTCAGATTGTTTACCAGACCGGTAACCGTTACGGAACCCAGGTTGCGGTGCCGCCAGCTCGTGTCGCGAAAAATATGCGCCAAACGAGGCGTTTTGCTTTGCGCCGCTTCGGCTGCGACATGCGCGTGCGTATCGCGCACCAGCAGCAAAGTAGCCAGCAAACCAGCTACCGACAAACCCACACCGAGGTAAAACGGATAAGGCCGTAAACCATATTCGCCTGCAATCCAGCCGGTAAAAAAGGCGGCCAGTGCCATGGCGAGGTATCCGGCAAATTCGTTCAGGCCCATCGCCAGCCCCCGGTCGCGCTCGCCCGCGAGGTCAATTTTCATCACCACCGTTGCAGACCAGGCAAACCCCTGGTGTACGCCGAGTAGTATGTTGGCGGCAATCACCCAATTCCAGCTCGGGGCATACATCAGCAGAAAAGGTACCGGCAGCCCTAGCACCCAGCCCAGCAGCAACAGCCGCTTGCGGCCCAGCAGGCCGGCCAGGGTTCCGGTAAAGAGGTTGGCCAATGCCTTCGAAATACCGAACGCCACTATGAACGACAACACTGCCGTCTTGGCGGCAATGCCAAATTCCACTTCAGCCAGTTGCGGCAGGATGCTGCGCTCCATACCCACCATACCGCCTACAAAAGCGTTGATGACTACCAGGAGGGTAAATTGTCGCCAGTTTTCGCGCAGTCCGAGTTTCATAGATGCCATTGTGCTGATTTTCCTGCAAAGGTAGGGGCAGCACAGGCGCTCAATTCTTTACAAATGATAAGAAATCAGTGCTGCGCCCGAATCCGGCTGAGGCTCACGGGCGTGATACCGAGGTAGGAAGCGATCAGTTTCAGCGGCACCCGTTTGAGGATGTCGGGCGAACTTTCCAGCAGGTCGCGGTAGCGTTCTTCTGCGCTGTGGAATTGCAGGCTCTCGATGCGATTGACGGTGTCTACATAACCGGCCTCGAAGATTTTCCGGAACAGCCGCTCGATGTCCGGGAAAGCATCATAGAGACTGAACAACGATGTAGCGTGGATGGCCACCACTTCCGATGGTTCCAGCATCTGTATCCCTTTTCGGGAAGGTTTGCCGCTGAAAAGGCTTTCCACCCTTGCGATGATCTGGTTTTCAAAGGCAAAACTCTCCGTGATGTCAATATCGTCTTTGAAATAATAAATACGCGCCAGGCCCCGGTTGATAAAATAAATCGTTCGGCAGGTATGTCCAATCGGCTGTAAATCTTGGTTTTTTCGGATGGCTTGAATGGTGCTGATTGCACGTATAGCCGTTCTTGCCTCTTCGGACAATATATTGTACTGATCAAAGTAGCGGAACAGGGAAGTCATGGATAGCAAGTCTGGTTTGCATCAAAAGTAGGGCACTTCCCTCCATTTTCAGGCAACAAGTCTATTACCCACCGAAACAATGTTTACTTTTGGAGGTTTTAAAGCCCCATATCAGTAGACAATTTAAACATCAATATGCAGACCGACCCTTCCCTTTTGCGCAAACTCGCCGATGAAAATGATGTCCGGATACTTCCCGCCGGGGAGGTGGTGCTCAATTTTCAGGCCTATATCAAAAGTATTCCCATCGTCTTGCGCGGCCATATCAAGGTAACGGGTGAAGATGACCAGGGCAATGAAATACTGCTCTATTACATCAAACCTGGGGAAAGTTGTGTGATGGCCATCCTCGGCGCGCTGACCGGCACGGCCAGCAAAATAAAAGCCGTTACCGTAGAAGAGACCGAAATCATCTTTATCCGGCCTGAAAAAGCGGCCAGGCTCGTCAAAGAGTATCCGGGCTGGGCCGAGTATATTTTTACACTGTACCAAAGCCGCTTTGAAGAGTTGCTCCAGGTGGTAACCAATGTCAGTTTCAAAAAAATGGACGACCGCATTGTGGATTTGCTGCGTGAAAAAGCGAAGATTTTCGGCTCCCGCGTGATCGATATTACCCACCAGCAAATTGCCGAAGAGATCGGCAGCACCCGCGAAGTGGTGACCCGTATTTTAAAAAAACTGGAACAGGAGGATGTGCTGCGCACGGGCAGGGGGAAGATACGGTTGGTGTGAAGGAGGGCATTTATTTGACTACCATAGCGTTGCGGTTTGCCCTATACTTAAATATGGGAATGTTCAAAAATGTGTGGCACACCTTCATCTGAACTTTCAGTATCAATCAATTACGTGAGGTGTGCCACACTTTTTTGAACACTCCCCGAAAAAATCGAAAGCATCATGGAATATGTAGGCTACGGCCTTTCTGTTATTATCGGCATTTCGTTGGGATTGATTGGCGGCGGCGGCTCTATTCTGACCGTACCGGTGCTGGTATATGTGATGGGTGTCAGCCCGGTGCTTTCTACGGCTTATTCCCTGTTTATTGTCGGATTGACTGCTTTGGTCGGCTCCGTCGAATATGGCAGAAAAAAGTTGCTCGACTACAAAACGGCGTTGATTTTTGGTATTCCGAGTATTGTGGCGGTATATAGTACCCGAAAATTTTTAGTGCCTGTCATTCCCGATCCCGTTTTTCACATCGGCAGTTTCGAGCTTACAAAAAACCTTTTTGTAATGCTCTTGTTCGCAATTTTGATGGTAGCGGCCTCCATTTCCATGATTCGCGACAAAAAGAAATATGACGATTGCGAACCAAAAGAAAAGCGCTACAATTTACCCCTGATTTTTGTGGAAGGATTGTTGGTGGGAACGCTTACCGGATTGGTTGGAGCAGGCGGCGGATTTTTGATTATTCCAGCCCTGGTTTTGCTGGCCGGATTACCGATGAAACAAGCCGTGGGTACTTCCCTGTTGATCATAGGCGTCAAATCGCTCATCGGTTTTCTCGGCGACATCGGGCATCAAGCCATAGACTGGAAATTTTTACTGACTTTTTCGGCTTTTGCTATTGTGGGTATCTTTGTCGGCACAAAACTCGCCCGGCGCATCAGCGGCGACAAACTAAAACCGGCATTCGGCTGGTTTGTGCTGATTATGGGAATCTATATCCTGGTCAAAGAAATCTTTTTTCAGACGCCGGTTATGTAACATTCATCACGAAATCGGCGCTTTCACCACCCGCATCTTTGTACTGCAAACGATAAATAAAAACAAAATCACTCTTGTCATGGTAATTGAACAAATCTATACCGGCTGTCTCGCACAAGGCGCCTACTATATCGAAAGTGAAGGAGAAGCAGTGGTGATCGACCCGCTGCGCGAAGTGGAACCGTACTTGTTGAAAGCCCAAAAATCGGGCGCCAAAATCAAGTATGTTTTTGAAACGCACTTCCACGCCGACTTCGTTTCGGGCCATTTGGATCTGTCCAAAAAAACCGGCGCAGCCATTGTGTACGGCCCGCAGGCCAACCCTGATTTTGAAGCGCATATTGCAACGGATGGCGAATTATTCCAGGTGGGAAAAATCAGTTTTAAAGTTCTGCACACACCCGGCCATACCATGGAAAGCACCTGCTACCTGCTGCGCGACGAATCGGGCAAAGATGTGGCGCTTTTTTCCGGCGACACCCTGTTTATCGGGGATGTAGGCCGCCCGGACCTGGCACAAAAAGCGGCGCACCTGACGCAGGAACAATTAGCCGAGACGCTGTACGACTCCCTGCGCACCAAAGTGATGCCACTGGCTGACGATGTTATTGTTTACCCTGCACACGGCGCCGGTTCTGCCTGCGGCAAAAAAATGAGCAAGGAAACCTACGACACCCTCGGCAACCAGAAAGCGACCAATTATGCCCTGCGCGCCGATATGACGAAAGCAGAGTTTGTAAAAGAAGTGACGCACGGGCTGATGCCGCCGCCGGCTTATTTCCCCCTGAATGTGATGATGAACAAACAGGGCTACGACAGCATCGACGAGGTACTGAAACGCGGACAACACGCCCTCAGCCCCCGCGCTTTTGAAACGGCGGCCAACGAAACCGGCGCTATCGTTCTCGATACCCGCCACGCCGAAACCTTCGCCAAAGGTTTTGTGCCCAACTCGATCAATATCGGTATCGACGGCAACTTCGCGCCATGGGTAGGCGCTTTGATCCCCGATATCAAACAGGAAATCCTGCTCGTAACCGATCCGGGCCGCGAACAGGAAGTGGTTACCCGCCTTGCCCGCGTAGGCTACGATTTCGTCATCGGCTATCTCGACGGCGGATTCGACGCCTGGAAAAAAGCAGGTTTGGAAATCGATCAAATCGAACAGGTCAGCGCAAAAGAACTGGCAGAATTGATACAAAAAGATAAAAACCTGCCTGTGCTCGATGTGCGCAAGGAAAGTGAATTTCTCAGCGAACACATCCAAAATGCCGAAAACGCGCCTTTGGACGACGTGAACAGCAGCATGACGCAGGTAGATAAAAATAAAACCTACTACGTCCACTGCGCCGGCGGATACCGCTCGATGATTTTTGCATCTATCCTGCGCGCCCGCGGCTACGACAACCTGATCGACGTAAAAGGCGGATTTAAAGACATAAAGGAAAACGGCAGCATCCCGGTCAGCGATTATGTGTGCCCGACGACGATGTTGTAAGTATTTTTTTAGAAATTCCTTTTTACCACATAGTTCACATAGAGACTTCACATAGAGCACATAGAATCCAATCATGCACGTATATCCAAATGTGTCCTATGTGAAACCCCCTATGTGATCTATGTGGTAAAATTTACTCACATTTCACACACTTGAACCATGTTAGATTTTCTTAAAAACGTATTTAGTAGCGGTCCTGCAACGGACTATAAAGAATTGCTGGAAGCAGGCGCTATAATTGTAGACGTACGCTCTGCCGGCGAGTTCAAACAGGGCCATATCAAGGGCTCGGTCAATATTCCACTCGACCAGATCGGCACGAAAATCGCCTTTCTGCAAGGTAAAAATGTGCCCATTATCACTGTTTGCCGGAGCGGCAACCGCAGCGGCGCCGCTGCAGGAGTGCTCAAAAACAATGGCATAGAGGTGTACAACGGCGGCGCATGGGATACATTGAATACGCAGATTTAAATAAATGGGCAACATTGCAAAGGGCAAAAAGCGATGTAAGTCAATGCGTTACAGAAGATTTAGTTTGAGATAATTTTGCACACCTGCTTAGGTAGGTGTGCAAATTTATTTAGATTAAACTCTTTGCAAATGCTTGATTATCAACACGGATAACAAATAACAAATAACTAAGTATGCGCGAACTATTAAGCCAACCCTGGCCCTGGTGGGCCGCCGGCATCATCATCGGTCTTACAGTGCCGACGCTCCTGTTGCTGGGCAACAAACATTTTGGTATTTCCTCCAGTATGCGGCATATCTGTGCAGCGTGCTTTCCGGCGGGTATTCCTTTTTTCAAATACGACTGGCGGAAAGAATCCTGGAACCTCTTTTTTGTAGGCGGAATCCTGCTGGGCGCTATCGTCGCTTCTACCTTGCTGGCCAACCCGAACCCTGTACAAGTGGCGCCTGCTTTAGCCGCCGAACTCCAGGGGTACGGCCTGACTGACTTCAGCAATATGCTGCCTACAGAAATCTATTCCTGGGAAAGCCTGTTCAGCCTGCGCGGATTTATCCTGCTGGTGGTTGGCGGTTTTTTGGTTGGTTTCGGTACGCGTTATGCGGGCGGCTGCACCAGCGGCCATGCCATCATGGGTCTTTCCAACCTGCAATGGCCTTCTCTGGTCGCCACCATTTCCTTTATGGCAGGTGGTTTTCTGATGGCCAACCTGCTGCTGCCGTTTATCATGCGACTCTAAATGGATGGGTATTTGAGGATTTGAATATTCGAGTATTGGCCTGGGAAATCAGCCAGATACTCGAATATTCAAATCCTCAAATACTCGATTAAATGTACCTGTAACCTCTTCTGAATAATATGTCTGACATCAATCATATCACTACTCCTTTTCAAACGACTACTCCCGAAACGGACTTCGAGGTGCGTTCTTTGGACACTATGTGTGTCAACGAATCCCATTTGCAGCACCCCTGGTACTACAACTTTAAATATACGATTGTAGGGCTCATTTTCGGGATTGCTTTTGTAAAAGGCGAAATTATTTCCTGGTTCCGCATTCAGGAAATGTTCCGATTGCAATCGTTCCACATGTACGGCGTTATCGGCGCCGGCGTGGTGCTGGGCGGTTTGTCCGTTTGGCTCATTAAACGTTTTAAAATCAAAACGATATACGGTGAACCGATTGAATTTCACCCTAAAAAATTCAATAAGGGCCAGATCTACGGCGGCCTTTTGTTCGGCTTCGGCTGGGCCATGACCGGCGCTTGTCCGGGACCGCTGTTTGCCCAAATCGGCACGGGCGTATCCGTTGTGGCAGTGGTCATTCTGAGCGCTATCGCAGGCACCTGGGTGTATGGGTATATGCGGGAGAAACTTCCTCATTAAGAGGTGAGAGAAGTGAGAGGGTGAGAGAAGTGAGAGGGTGAGAGAAGTGAGAGGGTGAGAGAAGTGAGAGGGTGAGAGAAGTGAGAGGGTGAGAGAAGTGAGAGGGTGAGAGAAGTGAGAG
>JALHMA010000077.1 GCA_022844265.1 Saprospiraceae bacterium
AAATAAACCAGTCGAGTCCGCCGCGCCCCATGGCGAAAAAGCCGTTGTTGGCGGCGTCGCTTTCCTGAAAAACGTTGGTCAGCGGAGTACCGAACAGGTTCCGGCGATCCGTTTCTCCGCTGCTCAGGGAGCGACGCTGGTTGTAATTACCGCTCAAAAACGAGTTGATTTTGCCATCCCGCACATTGATATCGGCGCCCAGGTTGACACGTCCGCGCATGTCGACGCCCGTGCGGATGCTGCCGTTATATCCCACGCGCCGGTTCTTTTTCAAAACGATATTGACAATGCCCGCATTTCCACCGGAAGCGTCGTATTTAGCGGACGGATTGGTGATAACTTCCACACTTTCGATGGCGTCGGCTGGAATCTGATCCAGCGATAACGGGGTCGGGCGGCCGTCGACAAACAACTGCGGCGCAGCATTGCGGAGCGTCAGGTTGCCATCCAGGTCGACATTGAGTGAAGGCACGTTTTTCAGCGCATCTTCCGCTGAGCCGCCTGCAGCTACATTGTCTTTGTCGACGCGGTATACTTTTTTATCCAATGCCAGGGTCACCTGCGAGGCTTCGCCCTGTATGGTTACTTCTTGCAGCAATTGGGAAGAAGCGGCCAGGCGAATGTTGCCGAGGTCTTTATCGACTTGTCCGGCCATGGCGCTGATGCCGCTTCCACTAGCTGCGGGCGGGCGATTGCCGCCGGCGCCCATCATTCCCTTGATGTTGAAGGAAACCTTTTGCTCAATGGTTGCGTAACCTAAGTAATTGATTTTCAGCGTAAATTCACCAAAAATAGGAAGGTTTTCCAGACTAAATTCGCCGTTGTCCAGTGTCAGTTGTCCGGCAAGCATCGCCGGTTTCATGGAGCGGGAAACAGAGTCGAAACGCATACCGATGAGTTGAACGGAAGCGTAACCGATGCCTTTACCGGTGGCATCATCCACAACTTTGCCGTAAAAACGACCGATATTGGCCTGTGCGGCGTTCATTTGTCCGGCGCCGGGAAACTGTGCCAGCAAGAAATGGGGAAATAAAATGCCAAAAAGGAAAACAAACAGCCAGATCGGAGCTGACTGAAAACGTAAAAGTTGATTTTTCATCACAGAAAGTAGTAAGATTAGGTCATTGCCAGGTTTGGAAAACCAAAAGGCACGCAAAGAACAATCAATCATGGATTGAGTTGCGCAAACTTCGACGAAGCCACGCAAACAAAGCGTTAATGCTATTATTGAATGATGAACTATGAATGATAAATGATGAATCACTTCAGCATTTTCAATCATTCATCATTCATCATTCATCGTTCATCATTCATCATTAAATCTACTCCAGGTCGGCAAAAAACTTCCGCACTTCCGTCGCGTCTTTGGGTTTGATACGCCCGGACAGGATCAGGCGCAATTCGCGGCGACGGGCCGCGCCTTCAAACAAGTGCTGTTCTTCGCTGGAGAGCGGTATGACAGGCGGCACGGAGATCGGATTTTTGCGCTTATCGTCTAATGCGACAAATGTAAAGTAGGCGTGGTTGCAGCGCCGGGGCTGCTGGCCTTTCATATTGCTTGCAAATACTTCCACATACACTTCAACAGAGGTGTTAAAAGCGCGGGTAACACTGGCTTCCAGCGTGATGACATCTCCCAGGGAAATCGGATTCTGAAAAGAAATATAATCCACTGCCGCCGTCACCACATGGGCTTCACAGTGTTTTCCGGCACAAATAGCGCATACAATATCCATCCAGCGCATCAGGTAGCCGCCCATCAGGTTGCCCATCGGGTTGGTATCGTTGGGCATAATCAATTCGGTCATTACCGTTCGGCTATCTGCTACTTTTTTGGGCGAGAGGGTTTGTTTGGCCATTTACGTGAGTGGTGAATCGTGAATCGTGAGTAGGTGGGATTTATGAGTTTATAGTTTATGGGTTTATATCAGCCACTCAAATGGAGAGAGAAACCTATAAACTATAAACCCATAAACTAATTAGGTGTGCAGCATTTGTATAGACTAAATTCTTCACAAATGCTTGATTATCAACACTGATAACCGATAACTAATAACCGATAACTACTTATAAACTTGCAGCCTTTCCCGCCCACTGCCGCTTCATCATCCACTCATAAGCGCCGAACATAACGCCGGAAAAAAACAAATCGCCGAGTACGGTGTTTCGCAAAAATGGCAAACCTGCCGCAAAACAAGCCGTCAGGCCGGCAGGCGTACGAGGGTACATGCCGCTACCCAACCAGGTGCTGAAATTTGTAACAATAAAGAACAATAAAGAAGCTGTCAGGCTGGCAAACAGCAGGCGCGCCGGCGTTACTTTCTGACTCAGCAAGGCCCATCCCGTCAGCATTACGAGGGCAAAAGCAAGGTAAATCCACCAGGAAGTGATAAAGGTAAAACCGGTGTAATACTGGCTGTATATGACGTTGTTCAACACCAGGTCGCTCACAAACAGCGCCAGAAAAGGCACTACAAGCATACGGGCCTGGTGACTGAAATAGGCGGCTCCGAACAGCGCCATGGCGCTGATGGGTGTAAAATTATCCGGGTGCGGTAGAAGGCGTGTAATGGCTGCGAGGCAGGTGAGGGCAATTGCGAGGCGAAATTTCATCTCTGTATATAGTTATCAGTTATTTGTTATCAGTGTTGATAATCAAGCATTTGTAAGGAATTTAATCCAAACACTTGTGCTTGTTATACCAGGTACTGATGTAGTTATTGTTGCGGCAGCGTACAACTCCAAACAAACGCCACCTTCCCGAAACATGATTCGGCATTACAACACGGCAAAGATAGGGTGAACAATCCCCCACCCACAACGTTTTTCCAAAAAAAGCCTGTACTTGTGTGCTTTTCCCTAAAATTGCATTTTTTGTTATCAGTTATTAGTTATCAGTTATCAGGGCGGTGACCTTTGGCTAAAGCCGTTAACAAAGCCAAAGGTCACCACCCTGATAACTGATAACTGATAACCAATAACGAATAACCAATAACAAAATCACCACAAACTCTTTCGATACATGAAAAATCTGATTTTCCTGCTGCTGTTCAGCGCCACTACCCTGTCCGCCCAGCCCGACCGGTGGCAACAGCGTATTAATTATGAAATGAACATCGATGTGGACGCGGCCCGGCACCAATACCGCGGCGATATGCGCATGACCTATACGAATAACAGCCCCGACACCCTGAATAAGGTGTTTTACCACCTGTATTTCAATGCTTTTCAGCCGAACAGTATGATGGATGTGCGTTCCAGAACCATCGAAGACGCTGACGGACGTGTGGCCGACCGCATTTCCAAACTGAAACCCGACGAACTGGGTTATATCAAGGTGAATACCCTGCGGCACAACGGAAAAGCCGTGAAGTTTCTGACCAATGAGACGATCCTCGAAGTAACGCTGAACGAACCCATTCTTCCCGGCAGCAGCACGGTTTTCCAGATGGAATGGGATGCCCAGGTACCCCTTCAAATCCGCCGTTCAGGCCGCGACAACCGCGAAGGGGTGGAATTTTCCATGGCACAGTGGTACCCGAAGCTCTGCGAATATGACTACCAGGGCTGGCACGCCAATCCGTATGTAGCGCGTGAATTTTACGGGGTTTGGGGTGATTTCGATGTCAAAATTAAGATGGATAAAAACTACGTCATCGCAGCCGGCGGCTACCTCCAGAATCCGCAGGAAATCGGATATGGATATGAAGACCCAGCGCAGCCCCTTCGCCGACCGACCGGCGACAAACTGCTCTGGCATTTCAAAACGCCCAATGTGCATGACTTTTGCTGGGCCGCCGATCCTGACTACACACATACTTTTATCAAAGCCCAGGACGGTTCCATCATGCGCTTTTTCTGGCAAAAAGGCAAGGGATACGACGAGCAATGGCAAAAACTGCCCGCTATCATGGATCGCGCCAGAACGCACATGAATACGCATTTCGGCAAATATCCTTACCAGGAATACTGTTTCATCCAGGGTGGAGACGGCGGCATGGAATACCCGCTGGCAACCCTCATCACCGGTAACCGGTCACTCAATTCGCTGGTGGGCGTATCCGTTCATGAACAATTGCACTCCTGGTATCAGATGGTGTTAGGCACCAATGAAAGCCTGTACGCCTGGATGGACGAGGGATTTACCTCTTACGCCGAATCTGTGGTTGAAAACGAACTCGCCCGCGAGGGCCTGTTGCCCGGCAGAACAGCCAGTGTAAATCCGCACGCAGGTACCTATGCCAATTATAACCGCCTGGCTACCAGTGGAAAAGAAGAACCGCTTACCACCCATGCAGATCATTTCAACTCCAATTTTGCATATTCATTAGCCGCTTATGTCAAGGGAGAAGTGTTTCTGAACCAAATGGATTATATCATTGGAAAAGATGCTTTTTCTAAAGGATTGCTGCGCTACTTCGAAACCTGGAAATTTAAACACCCCAATGCAAACGACGTGATCCGCGTTTTTGAAAATCAAAGCGGTCTGGAACTCGACTGGTACAAGGAAGATTTTGTATTTTCTACCAGAACCATTGATTATGCCATCGATTCCGTGGCTGAGCAGGACGATAAAGACACCCGTGTCGACATTAAACGCATCGGACTCATGGCGATGCCGCTTGATGTTGTTGTGACGTACAGCAACGGCGACCAGGAAATTTTTTACGCTCCCCTGGAAAGTATGCGCGGTGAAAAACCCCGGGAAAATAAAATGAAAAGAACACTTTTGCCCGACCACCGCTGGGTGGACCCCACCTACACGTTCGTCATTCCGGAACGATTGAAAAAAATAGCAAAAATCGAAATCGATCCTACTCAACGTATGGCTGATCAGGACTGGGAAAACAATGTGTGGGAGGTTGAAGTGAAAAAGTAAAGGGCGAAAGGCAAAGAGCAAAAAGCAATAAAAGACAAATTATCTGATTGTTAAACGCCAGCGCGTTTATGCTTACTTTTGCGGAAAAATCTACCACATAGGCACATAGATTTTCCACATAGAAAACATAGCGTAGAGTACGCTAAAAACTATGTGTCCTATGTGAAATTCCTATTGTGCCCTATTGTGGTAAAAAACAACATCCAATGCAGTACGAAAACTTACAAATATCCCTGGAAGACGGCATCGCTATCGTCACCATCAGCAGGGAAAAAGCGCTGAATGCGCTGAACAGCCGCACCATGGAGGAATTGCAGCACTATTTTGGTGAAGCGGCGCACGAAGTGGAAGGATTGAAAGGTATTATCCTGACCGGCGCCGGCGAAAAAGCGTTTGTCGCCGGAGCAGATATTACCGAATTCAGCGGCCTGAGCGCTGCCGACGGCATGAAATTGGCCAAACGCGGTCAGGATGTATTCTTCCTGATCGAGCGTTTTCCCAAACCCGTTGTCGCAGCCGTCAATGGGTTTGCATTGGGCGGCGGGTGCGAACTGGCTATGGCCTGCCACCTGCGTATCGCCGGCGAAAAAGCAAAATTCGGACAACCGGAAGTCAACCTGGGGCTTATTCCCGGATACGGCGGCACCCAGCGCCTGATCCAGTACATCGGCAAAACAAAAGCCATGGAACTGCTGATGACCGCAGATATCATCGGCGCCGATGACGCACATCAACTGGGCCTGGTCAACTACGTCGTACCTTCGGGCGCTGAAATTGGAAAGGCTAAAGAACTGATTGAAAAGATCGCTACTAAAGCGCCGTTTGCCATTTCACAAGTGATTGAATGCGTCAATGCCTATTATGAAGAAGGTGTAGACGGTTTCTGGAAAGAAGTGGATGCCTTCGGTGAATGCAGCGGAACGGAAGATTTCCGGGAAGGCGCCGCCGCGTTTGTGGAAAAAAGAAAAGCGATTTTTAGCGGCAGATAGGCGTGTTTAGTGTTTGGTTTTTAGTGTTTCGGGGCGCTCTGATTTGGTGTTTAGTGTATGGTGTTTAGTGTTTCGGGGTGCTCCGCTCATGGCAACAGTGAGTGGCTTGAGCAGAGCACCCCGAAACACTAAAAACCAAACACTAAACACCAAAAAAACATAACATGCGTACGAAAATAGAAACAGATATCATCATCATAGGAGCAGGCCCTGTCGGCCTGTTTGCCGTTTTTGAAGCAGGTTTGCTCAAAATGCGCTGTCACCTCATAGATGCATTGCCGCAACCCGGCGGGCAACTAACGGAAATTTACCCGAAAAAACCCATATACGACATCCCGGGCTACCCTTCCGTGCTGGCCGGCGAACTGGTGCAAAATCTGATGCAACAAATCGCTCCCTTTAACCCCGGTTTTACCCTGGGCGAACGCGCCGAACACATCGAAAAACAGGATGACGGGCGCTGGCGCGTGACAACTACCCGCGGTACCGAACACCTGGCGCCCGTGATTTTTATCGCCGGCGGACTGGGCAGTTTCGAGCCGCGCAAACCGCCAATCGACAACATCGAACATTTTGAAGACCGAGGCGTGGAATACTTTGTGCGCAACCCGGAGGATTACAAAAATTCCCGCGTCGTCATTGCCGGCGGCGGCGATTCGGCGCTGGACTGGACCATTTACCTCGCCGAACTGGCCGATCAGATTACCCTGATCCACCGCCGTACGGAGTTTCGCGGCGCGCCCGACTCCGTGGAAAAAGTGATGGAACTGGCTGAATCTGGCAAAATCAAACTGATTACCAACGCACAAGTTGTTGGTTTACAGGGCAATGGAAAACTAAACGGCGTGGTCATTCAGCACGATACCGACGGCGAATTTGAAGTAGCCGCCGATCATTTTGTCCCTCTGTTCGGTCTCACGCCCAAACTCGGCCCTATTGCCGATTGGGGTCTGACGATTGATAAAAGCGCTATCGAAGTCAATACAACGGATTATGCCACCAACGTGCCCGGCATTTATGCCATCGGCGATATAAACACTTATCCGGGCAAATTAAAACTGATCCTTTGCGGTTTTCATGAGGCTACCCTGGCCTGCCAGTCGGCATTCAAGGTGGTATTTCCCGATAAAAAACTGTCGTTTAAATATACTACTGTGACGGGGATTGAGGGGATGCCGGGCTAAAAGTGTTTAGTGTATGGTGTTTGGTGTTTAGGGGTGCTTCGCTTTTGGCCTTTTTGGGGTGTTTAGTGTATGGTGTTTGGTGTTTAGGGCGCTTCGCCTTTAGCAGCAGTGAGTGGCTCAGGCGCTTGGCCAAATTAGTTACTTAAGCAAAGCGATACCGCCCCAAACACGAAACACCATACACTAAACACCCCAAAAAGGCCAAAAGCGAAGCACCCCGAAACACTAAACACCATACACTAAACACTAAATATGGAAAACACCATCCAAATCAACATCATCGATCGCGCGGGCGAGCGGCATGAACTTGACGCGCCGACCGATATGGCTATGAATATCATGGAGTTATGTAAAGCCTACGAACTCCCGGTGGAAGGCACCTGCGGCGGCATGGCCTTGTGCGCCTCCTGCCATGTGTATGTATTAAGCGAACAGGAGTTGCCCGAACCCAGCGACGATGAACTGGCCATGCTGGACGCCGCTTTTTTTGTAAAAGCAAACAGCAGGCTGGGCTGTCAACTGAAATTGAAGGCGGAATTGGATGGGCTGACGCTGGAACTGGCCCCTGTCTAGTGTTTCGTGTATGGTGTTTAGTGTTTCGGGGTGCTCCGCTCAAGGCTACTGTGAGTAAATTGGGTGGAGCACCCCGAAACACTAAACACCACACACGAAACACTCAATCGACTTTCAGCACTTCTATCTCCGCATTTTTCCACTGCACCGCCTTCTGCAAATCGTAGTTTTGCAGGCGGTTATGGTAGAAATAGAGCACCCTGAAATTGGTGGAGGCGATATGGCCTTCTTTCGTGAGAATTAGCGGTTTATCCGTATGAAAAATACCGAGGTTTTTGACGCCGTCGCGGACGATATCTTCTGCCGGGCGGTGTATTTCCGGAGCGAGTCTGATTTTTCCCTGTTCTTCCCATTGAAACAAGCGCGCCTGCATTTGTTCCACCACTTCCGTGACGGCATGAAACGGGAACAGGTAATCATCCGGCGGGAGCCGCAGAATACCAAATAAGTCAAGTTTCGGGTTTTCGTGCAGCAGCATTTCAAAAACGGCGAAAGCAATCAGGTGGCTGCTCAACACGACATTTTCGATATGATACCGATCGACAATGCGCTCGGCCAGCAGTTTGGTATATTCTTCTTCCCGTTGCCGGTCTTCATTCACTTCGTTGCGGGCGGTAAAATATTCCTGGACATCCAGTTCATTGCCAAAGCGGTCGAAACTGCGGCCTTCGGCATTCACCATGTTGCCGAGCACGTCCATGGGTTTGCCGATACTCAGGGTAATATCGCTGGTTGTGGAGAAGAACCGCCAGATAAAACGCAGCCATCCGCGCACACTTTTGCCTTCATCCTTGAGCCGGATATAATTTTCCTTACCGGTGCTGCGCAGGTGTTGTTCAATCAGAAAAGGGGCTTCCAAAACAGAATTATAACACAGTACCAGCGGAACGATAAACACTTTTCCTTTCATATATTGCTGACACATAGCACGTTGTGCTTCTACAGCAGTGCCGAGCAAGCCCATTTTCAAGTCCATTTCCAGTTCACCCGATCGCGAGCGGGTACCGCCCGGGAAAAAGAGGGTGTTTACGCCCCGTTGAATACTCAGGTTGCTCATTACCTTCAGGGTTTCCAGGTAAATCGGATTTTTTTTGCGGCGGTCGACCCGGTAAGCGCCGAGGCGGTTCATAAAATAGGCCGCAGGACCAAAATTGTACAGGTTCAGTCCGGCGCCGTAACTAAACGAAGGCATACCCAAAATCTGGTCGAGCGCATAACCCACCAGGATGGAGTCCAGGTTGCTGCTGTGCGTTGGCACGACGATGACCGTGCCGTGCTGAAAAAGTTGACGCACTGTCTCTACATCGCCCATCACATTCAGGCGCTCGTACAGGTGCCGCCGCCCGCGCCAGATAGAGCGCAGGCTTTTACCAACTGCCGCATTAAAAATGCGGTTGAAAAAAGCCGTCAGGAAACGCTGCGCAAAACGGAACGTGGGAATCTGGAAGGTGCCGACAATTTCTTCCGAGTAGCGGTGAATAATCTTGTGCAGAATATCTTCCGCCACCGCTTTGGCCTGCGGGTCGTCGCGGTCGAGCGACTTTTTGATGAGTTTTTTGCTGATCCGGTTCCAGAACTGGCGCTCATTCGGCGGATCCACTTTCCAGGGGTCTTCCTTGATACGGATGCGTTCGTTGTACATCGTTTTCACGATCACATCTGACAGGTCTTTGCGGTGCCTGCTCACCAGACGTTTGAACGTAAACTCATCTATTTCCCGGATAAACTCCGCGCGATCCTTGCTCAGCCGGTAAATAGGCCAGTCTTCGATGCGCTCGATGATACGGGGATATATGGTAACTTCTTTTTTCATATAATAGTTGGTTGAAAATCAACCGGATAACTACTCTTTTTTACCTGGTTTCGACCACTTGGCAATGTATTCCAGCAATTCCGTTCTGCCGATTCTTTTTTCTGCGGAACTGATAAAATACGGCGGCAGGGTCTCCCAGGTTTTGGATAATTCGGCCATAAACAAGTCGATGTTTTTGGTGATGGTATCCTTGCCGATGCGGTCGGTTTTTGTAAAAACGATGACAAACGGAACTTCGAGTTCACCGAAAGTATTAATAAAATCCAGGTCGATCTTCGTTGGCGGAATCGTAGAATCGATCAACACAAAGGCTGAAATCAGTTCTTCCCGTTCGCGGAAGTAACTGGTAATCATCCCTTGCAGGTTTCTCTGCTGGGATTTGGATACCCGTGCATAACCGTAACCGGGCAAATCGACCAGGTACCAGGAGTGGTTGATCAGAAAAAAATTGAGGAGCCGCGTTTTACCCGGGGTGCCCGAAACCTTGGCTAAACCCTTGTGGGTCAGCATGTTTATGAGGGAGGACTTGCCCACGTTGGAGCGCCCTATGAATGCGAATTCAGGGCGGCCATCTTTGGGACAGGCGCCTACTTTCGGATAACTGGCAATAAATTCTGCACTTTGAACTTCCATATCAGGAAGGCGAAGGTAGTGCATTGCAGCGAAATGCGCTTATGGTTCGCTGCTCTCCTTCCTTTCCTCGTCCCAATTCGTGCGGGATAACACGATCAGCAGCACTCCGGCGATGGTCATGATAATTTTCAGAACGAACGCCAGGAGCGATCCGCCCATTTCCAGCCAGCCCAAAAATACCCAGCGAACGCCCACCAGGGTCATAATGATCGAGGTGATTCCCAGTACGAACAGCAAAAAACCCAGTGTGAGTAAAAGACCTTTATTTTTCATAATGTGTGTTTATGTGTTTTGGTGTTTTGGTGTTTTCGAGGTGCTTCGCTTTGGGCATTTCAGTATTCCCGGAGTCGGCAGCCCAAAACACGAAAACACCAAAACACATAAACACGAAAACACCAAAACCCTTTTGTCCGTTAACTTTGGCCAAGCAAATTTGTTTAGCCGTAACACCAAAAGTATTTCAAATTGCCAACCCGGATCGAACAACAACCCGTAACCTCAAAAGCGACCAAACTGATTGAATGCCCGCGTGACGCCATGCAAGGCATTGCCCGTTTTATTGAAACGGATACCAAAGCGGCTTATATCAATCAACTGTTGCGCGTCGGATTCGATTCGATCGACTTTGGCTCTTTTGTCAGCCCGAAAGCGATCCCGCAAATGCGCGACACGGCGGAAGTGCTCGCAAAATTAGACCTTTCCGGCACCACTACGAAACTTTTAGCCATCGTTGCGAATGAACGCGGCGCATTCGACGCCTGCCAGCACCCGGAAATTCAATACCTCGGTTATCCGTTCAGCATCAGCGAAACGTTCCAGTTGCGCAATACCAACGCCACCATCGCAGAAAGTGTGGAGCGCACCCAGTCTATCCAGGAACTTTGTGAAAAACACGGCAAACAACTTGTGCTGTATATCTCGATGGGTTTCGGAAATCCCTATGGCGACCCCTGGAACGTGGAAATTGTACAGCGCTGGGTGGATGTATTGGCCCCTTATGGTATTCGTATTTTTTCTTTGTCCGACACCATCGGCTGCTCCAATCCGCAGAATATTTCCTACCTGTTCGGCAACCTCATCTCTGCCTACCCGGATATCGAGTTCGGGGCGCACCTGCACACGCAGCCCCACAACTGGCGCGAAAAAATAGAGGCCGCCTGGCGCAACGGTTGCCGCCGCTACGATGGCGCCCTGCGGGGTTACGGCGGCTGCCCCATGGCAAAAGACGAACTCACCGGCAATATGGCCACCGAAAACCTGGTGTTCTTTTTCGACGATGTACAGGCCGACCTCCACCTGGACCGCTCGGCTTTTGGAAAAGGTATGGCAATGGTGGACGGGGTGTTTCCACATTAACAGGAATGAGTGATGAGGGATGAGTTATGAGTTATGAGTTATGAGTTATTGGAGTTTCAGGCTGGAATGGAAACATATGTTCAATCCATTTCCCCATTCCAGCCTGAAACTCCAATAACTCATAACTCATAACTCATAACTCATAACTCATTCCTATCTTACAAGCGTCACATCTCCATGAACTGTTTTAGCCGATTCGTTGGGTTTTTTATAGTTGACCACATAGACATAGACATCGACCGGGCAATTTTCTCCATTGTATCTTCCGTCCCATTTTTCAGAAGGGTTGCTGGTTTGATAGACCAATTCGCCCCAACGATTGTAGACCGACAACTCCATTTGTTCCAGGTTACAAAATGCAACGGGGCCGAACGCATCGTTCACGTCGTCTCCATTGGGCGAAAAAGCATTTGGGATATAAACGTTACAATTACATTGTCCGATCGAAACGCTTCTGCAAACAGTTGAAACGGCAGCGCCCGGCTCCTGAAAAGATACACATACTTCATAAATACCCGGACTTGAAAAGGAGTGTATGGGAAATGCCGAAGGACTTGTACCTGTAATGGTAATGGTATCATTTACTCCGCTGGCGGGATCGCCAAAATTCCAGAAAAAATAAGGCGAACTGCTGGTACCCAATGCCTGAAAAGCAATATCAGATATATTGCAGGTGTCTCCATTGATTTTGATCCCAGTTATACTATCGGTGCTACAATCGCTAAAATAAATCCATTGCGGCAATCCGTATCCGGTAGTCCCGTTCAGCCCAGCAATGGCGTTTCGCTGAAAACCACTGGAAGCGCCGGACTGATTGGGGAACTGAATGGCATCCAGAGAGGCTGCTGCGATATATATTTTATTGTCGGGCCCCAACTGCAAAGTAGCGGGCTGGTAACCGACGCCGGCATTTTGAGAGATATTAAAGGCTGATGCTTCAATAGCAGCAGCCCCTGTTTGGCTGATGTCATATTGAATGATTCTTTCTATGTTGGAAACATATAGTTTGCTGCCATCAGGCGAAAACTCCACACCGTAAATCAGGGCGTTTGGAAAATTGTAGTCCCAAATAAGTGGATTAGATACCACGCCCGTTGCATTATTGAAATCGAACAATTCCACCGTGGAATCAAACAGATTCCCCATGGCCAGTTTATTGAACTGCCTGTTGATCTTGAAATGCCCTGCGCCATTGCCTTGCGCCCCACCGACGCTACTCAGAACAGGGGTCGTTTCAATGCCATTTTGCGTAATTTTAAATGCTGCAAAGGTGTTGCCCGGGCTATCATGGGTGAGCAGCCAATACCCGCAACTATCGGCAGTGGGTACAACATGTAGTTTTTCAGAAGTTGTATTGAATAACAGTACATTTTTTTGAGCGGGCAGAATATCGCCCAGTCCGCCATTAAGAGACATGTCTACCACACTGTATCGAACGCCATTCCCGGACGACTGCTCATCTATCGTTGCGATATAGTATATGTTTGGTGATAAAGGTTTGGGAATAATAACTGCCGCCGAGGTAGAAGATAATAACAAACTGGTACCTCCAAGCAGGCCCGTTCCATTGGGCATAGGCTGGTTGTTCACATTCCAGACGGTAATTCCATCGGTATAAAAAAGTAGTTCGCCCGTCAATCTGTCTGCTATGGATGCGCTGCCTTCGGGTGTTTGCAATGCACATCCGGCGGGGCTGGTGGGAGGTGTTGTGTTAAAATCTACCGCACCATTCAGCCCAAACCGCCACTGGTTATTCTGGTTTTGTGAAAACAGGCTGAAAGAAGCCCATATTAGAAAAAAGGAAATAGAAATCACTGTCTTTTGTGGCAGCATTTGCATAAAAGGGCTTTTAAAATACAGGTTGTGAGATGTTTACAGCAATACAAAAACAATCAATATGATTGCTCTGCGACCAGAAGAACAAGCACGATCATATTGTTGTTTCTGTGAAAATGGCTGAATAAATCCTTTTGCCAGAATAGGCGAAAAGTGCCGATGAGTCTGCGCTCGCCCCTGCTCAGGCCCTCGTCAGAGCGCAAAAGCGCTTCTGCCAAAGCGTTCAGGGGCGCGGCAGTTTCAGGCCGGAAAGCCATGAGTCCCCGGATGCCCGGAAGTTGTTCGGTTAAATGAATATGAGCCATAAATTTTGGATAAAAGGCACACGGATTGGATGGATTGGACACGAATTTCCCCCCCCGTAGAGTCTATAGGAAAAAATCCGTGTCTAATCCCTCAAATCCGTGTTCCGTCAGTCACATCTTTTTTTCGGTTTCAGGGCTGTAAAACGCCGCTACCATCGCCACCACAAATGCCAGTGCAAAAGTCAGGAGCGCATTGCTGAAGCCGCCGAGTACATTCACCAGGGCGCCGACAAAAAACACCGCTGTTGCCGTGAAAAACCGACAAATATTGAAACAAAAACCTGTTGCGGTCGCCCGGATATTGGCCGGAAACAAGGCCGGAATATAACCCGACAAGGCCCCCTGACTGATCCCGAAAAACATAGCCAGCACGGCCATTTCGGCATAAATGATCGGAGAAAACCGGGAATTAGTCAAAAAAAGAAGGCCGCAGGCCGCGATCAACCCTCCAAAAGTGAACAGCAGCGTCCTGCGCGAGCCCAATTGCCGCATCAGGAAACCCGAAAAACTGCCGCCAACAATACCGCCCATTCCGAGCAACATCATCGTCAGTCCGCGTTCCGATTGTCCGTCCGAAACACCTTCCAGCAATCCCTGCACCCACGTCGGCAACCAGGAGAAAAGCCCCCACAAACCCACCAAAACCGCCCCGTAAATGATGGCGCCCAACACCAGGTTGCGCCGGTGTTCGGGAGCAAACAGGAGCGACCACAAAGGCCGCTCCTGCTGATCTTGTTGTTTTGTCTTTTGCCACGCCGCCGATTCCGGCAGGTAAAACCAGGCTATGGCAGCCAGCAATAATGGAATAGCACCGAGTGAAAATGTCTGTTGCCAGTGCGAAAAACCGGCTGTCATGGCCCCGCTCAAAACGATACCCACCGGAAATGTGACCGCCAGAAGCCCTAAAACAACAGCCCGGGTTTCTGTTTTCCAGATTTCAGCGATATACACCGTACTAACCAATAATACGCCGCCCACGCCAAAACCCGCCATAAAACGGTAAAAAAGCAGCGTGTGCCAGTCCTGCACCCAAACCACCAGGCAGGTGAACAAACCATAAAGTCCCGTCGAAAAGGCCAGTGTTTTCACCCGCCCGATTTTATCGCTGACCACCCCCAGCGCCAGGCCTCCGAGCATCCAGCCGTATAAAAAACCTGCGCTCAGATACGCGCCGATGTCGGCCAACTGGGATTCAGACACGCCCCCGCCTTGCAATTCAGACACGACGACAGGCAAATTGGCAGAAAGCAGCATGGATACGGTGCCGCCGAAAAGGTAGCACAGCGCACAAATGGCAAAAGAGAAATTTTGTTTCATCGTTGTCAAAACAGTACGGGCAAACCAATGGCAGGACGTACCCGTCAGGTTTGCCCGTTGTATTCAAACTAACTAAACTACATTATTTGGTGGTGATAGGCTGAGGTGGTGGGTCTGTACCGGCTGCTGTACCGGCTGCTTTAGCTGCCGGATGCGAAATCGGCAGCTAAAGCAGCCGGTACAGCAGCCGGTACAGCAGCCGGTACAGACCCACCTTGTTATTCGCGATCCATTTTTTTGTGAAACAGTTTCCCTATACGGTAGCTGTAAGTGAAATTGATGGAGTAATCCGCAAATGCTGCATCACCTTGTACATGTACATTTTTGGAGGGATCTGCTGCATTTTCCATATCCTGCCTCGCTAGGTCGGCAGCACTTTGAATGCGGTTTCGGATAAAATTAAACGGCACCAGCAGGCCGAAACTGTGTTTGCCGGCACGTACTGATACGCCGGGTTCAATGGCTACCACGTACCCCGGACGGCGATAGGCAACCTGGCCGCCAAAAGCATCAAAAGCCGGGATTCCTTCCCACCTTCCAGCCAGCGAAAAACCCAGGTTTTGGGCTTTCCCGACAGCCGCCATCAATCCGCCGCGGACAAAATACTGATCCGGGCATGCATACAGTTCGTAACCTTCCAGGCCCGCTCTGGGCGCAGACTTGAAACTGCCATTGTGCTCTTTCGGGTTGAACAGGTAGTAGCCGTTGACAAAGCCGTACAGGTTTTTGTACACTTGTTTGAATCCCTGCAATTCTACGGAAATGCCGATACCGCCATCGCCTGGCTGGATAGCCTGATCCATCATAACATTTGCGATGGAGCCGTCGGCTTGCGGCGCATCGTCTGTTTCCGTAAAACTTCCGGTATTCAGTTTCACACCCAGACCCAGCATCAGGTTGCCTTTATGGGACGTATTGGGGTCAAAAAGCCAGTAATTGGCACTCAAACGGACATCGCCCAGGCCTTTTGCATACACGCTGTACCGGAATGTATCCCTGGGAGTGGTGGTCGTGCGCAATACCTGCGAGCGTTCGTTGTGTACCCATGGAATCGCTGCATTCAACTGGATGCGGTCGGTCAGGCCGTAAGAAAAATTGAGGTCAACGGCATGTGAGTAAATATTCACCGCATTGCCGCGCTCTTTCCCGTCTGGGCCGATACCGCCGCCGGTCGTCTGGCGCTCGTGTTGTTCTTCCGTACCTACAAAGTGGCGCCAGGAGTGGAAATAGCGATAGGTGGTACCTACCTGGAAATCCTGTTTGGCCAGGTTGTAGGACATGCCCATATTGGTGGAACACATGGCGCCGTTACCGCCCATTTGACGGACTGCCACGCATCCTTGTGCATACGCAGCTGCGGAAGCGGCAATCAAAAACAGGACAAGCAAGAGAGATGGTAAAAATTTCATATTGAATATGTTTTTAGAGCGGTGTTTTCATTGCTGAAAAACCGCTGCATTGATGTAATAATGATGGAAAAATGAATCACGAAGCACACACAAGGCGTACAAGAGTGGTCGACTCTCAAACGAATGGCCATTTTTTCGCGCAGATGTTACGCAGATAAAAAGCGCAGATGTCACACAGAATTTTCCGCGTAAAATCTGTGTTTATTTTCTGTGTTACATCTGTGTGAAACCAAAATGCCGTCCAGTAGTGTAGCCAGCGCTACGCTTGGTGCACTTTGTGAAATCCAATTGTGGCTCTGGTGGTCAATAAAACCACAAAGCACACGAAGGGTGTACGTTCAGAAATATGGAGGTAAGATTTACGCGCAATCAGGCGGGGGCACTACGACCGACAAGAAGCCTGCCGGAAGCAAGAGGCTGTAATGCCAAACAGGTGTTTTCAGTTCCTTTTCCCAATATCTGTCCTGCCACACTAAAGCAGGAGCAGTCGAGGGTGAAAACACCGTCATGAAATCCTTCGAAGAAGGTGCGTGGTGGCTGAGCGGTTGCTTATTCGACTGATCATCCGATGAAAGGTTGTTCAAAATCGAACTCAAAGCATCAAATTTGTCGCGGGCGCTGATGTTGCGCTGGAGCGTGAAGTAAAGCGTATCGTTTTCGTATCGCCGCTCCACAACGTTGTAAAATTCATCCCCGAGTTTGAAACATTTCTGAACCGGGTCGGTCTCTTCAAAGTTGCCGGTATAGGGCAGCGGGGCGTGTACCTTGATTTCTATCTGTTCATCATTCGTCGCGACCTTTGGCAAAGGCGTTTCCAGTGCCCTGGCATAATGCAGGGACATGACCAACGGCTCCGAAATATGGTAGAGCAGAACGGCAAGTAACGATATGGTGAATAGAATCTTCAAAAAACAGTTATCTGTTATTCGTTATTGGTGTTCACAATCAAGCATTTATACAGAATTTAACTTAAACTATTTTGCTTGATATAATTACAAAATATTGCGCTTTGTGCGGCAAAGAAAACAAAGTTTCATTTAATTAATGAATTTTTTCCAATAATATGATGGGGATGCGACCATTTGCCTGCCATTCACTGGCCCAATAGGCAAAATTGTCTGGAAAGGTATCAATATCTATAAAATCTACAAACTCGGCAATGTGACTTTCGGCCTCTGATTTCCAAAATGAATAACATTGGCTTGCCTCCACCCATTTTAGTCTTAAGCCTGCATCAGCAACCACAAACTCAACCGGAGTCTCTTTCAGTATCAGCCGGATCTGCTCTTTTGTCAGATAATGCTTCCGGGTAGCTTGTATCTCTGACGAATCATTCCAAAGAATGGTCAGCGGTAAAGTTGTTACAATTCTGTGTTTGATGTCCATGGTTTTTCCAGTATTACGTTATACTGATTTTATATTTATCCAGCAGCCCGGCAACGTTTTGCATCGAAAACTTCGCCCTGTAAATTTGATTCATCTCCGGATCGATGGTAAAATTGTATGCCGATCTTAAATCCGCGCCATCCAGTATGGTATTATCAAACACGGCCTCCTGAAGATCGCAATTCCGGAAAAGCGCATTCGTCAGGTCCGCTTCCACCAGCTCCACCTGCTCCATTTTACAGTCCTCAAAACGGGTATTTTTTATTTTCAACCGGTAAAAGGAAGAAAAGTTAAGCATACAGGATTCAAAGTCGAAAGAGAGCAGAAACGGGTTGCAGTCGTTGAAATGCAGCCCCAGGAGTTTACAGTTTTTAAATTTAACATCCCTGAATGCCGTGTCTTTTAGAACTGCCATACTCAGGTCGCAGTCCGTGAATACGCAATCTGAAAAATCCACTTCCGATAAATCCGTATTGGCAAAAATGCAGTTTGAAAACGTGCAGTTATCATATTCTCCTGTCTCAAAACCACTTTCGGAGTAATTTTCATCTTTAAAATGCACGCCTTCGATGTATGTTTTGTCCATTTTGCTGTTTTTTTCGATTTCAAGAAAGACTTTAGGCCCACAAAAATACGCCGGATTTTGACCCGGGCGTATCGGTTTTCAATGTATGGCCAATTCCCATTTTTTATCGACCTTTGTCCTTTCTCCGCAATGTCGCTGACTTTAGGGTAGTGAAGAGGTGTCATCTCCTGACGAAGGAAGGAGGTGACATCTCGAAACGGCCGTTTTCCAGTAAGTTTCCGCTACGAGATGTCACTTGCTCCTGCGTCGCAAATGACACCTCTTCGCTAAGTCGAGGACATTGCCTCTTTACCGTTCATGCAGCCGACAACAGGCAACACTATGATTATTGTACAGGATATACTCGTCAGCGACGATGTCGTCGAACAACAGTTCATCTGCAACCTCAGCGCCTGCAAAGGCGCCTGCTGCTGGGAAGGCGACTACGGGGCGCCCCTGGACGATGAAGAATTGCCCATTTTGGACGCCATTTATGAAAAAGTAAAACCTTTCCTCCTGCCGGAAGGCATCGCCGCCATAGAAGCGCAAGGCACTTCTGCCTTTTACAAGGGCATGGGAAACGGCACAACCTTAGTGGACGGCGGCCCCTGCGCCTACATGACCCGCGACGTGCTGGGCATCGCCAAATGCGGCATCGAACAGGCATGGAAAGCAGGCGAAACCGATTTTCAAAAACCCATTTCCTGCCACCTCTACCCTATCCGGGTCGAAAAATTTGAACATTTCGGCTCCGAAGCCCTCAATTATGACAAATGGGAAATCTGCTCCGCCGCCTGCGAACTCGGCGAAAAAGAACAGGTTCCGGTGTATCAATTCCTCAAAACGGCTATTATCCGAAAATACGGCGAAGCGTTTTATGAAGAATTAGACGGCGCAGCGGAGTTTATAAAGGAAAACAAATAAGTTATTGGTTATCAGTTATTGGTTATCTGTGTTGATAATCAAGCATTTACATAAACTTAGAAAAGTGCGGTGTGCAAATGTCCGCTTTCAAGTAGTTGAATTCATTTAAAGTTACCAAACGGGATGTTCCTCACAGTACTCGGCAACGGCGCAGGCGGCCCTTTCCACGGGCGGCATTATACGGCACAGGTGTTGCAGGTAGACAACCAATTCTTCCTGATCGACTGTGGGGAAGGTACGC
>JALHMA010000078.1 GCA_022844265.1 Saprospiraceae bacterium
CGGACTGGATATTGGGTGTGGAGAAGGGTATAATACCAGGCTGCTGGCGCAAAAAGGAGCGCGTATGGAAGCGATTGATATCTCTCCCGTTTTTATTCAAAGTGCTGTTGAAGCCGAGGACACAAACCCGTTGAACATCCGGTACCAGGTGGCTAGCGCCGTCGATCTGCCGTTTGAAGACGGGACTTTTGATTTTGCCACGGCTTTTATGAGCCTTATGGATGTGCCTGAAACAGAACGGACGCTGGAAGAAGCCTTCAGGGTATTAAAACCCGGCGGTTTTTTGCAGTTTTCGATTTCACATCCTTGTTTTAGTACCTCGCACAGAAAAAATCTCCGGGACGCTGATGGTAAAACCTATGCCATAGAAGTCGGCGATTATTTCAAAAACCCGCATGGGGAGATAGAGGAATGGATCTTCGGCGCAGCGCCTGTCCATTTGAAAAGCAAATTTCCGAAATTCAAAGTCCCCCGGTTCACCCGCACCCTTTCCGAATGGATCAACACCATCATTCGGACAGGTTTTGTGCTGGAACAAATCAACGAGCCGCAGCCCGACGATGAAACCGTCAGGCAGTATCCGTATATTCAGGACAGTCAGGTGGTGGCGTATTTTCTGCATGTTCGATGCAGAAAGGGGCCGTCTGAGTTTGTTGAGGGTTGATAAAGAAAGGTTGATAAAGGTTGATGAGGGTTGATATTCATCCACTCGAAAAAGTACAATTGCATCGTTTTTCGAGTGGATGCATATCAACCTTCATCAACCCTCATCAACCTTTATCAACCCTCTCAGACAATCTCCTTCAGGTTCTAACTACACAATTATACACACCGAAGGGACTCGGGGCATATTCTTCGGCCTCCCAGTCATTTTCCCAGTCATTGTCGATCAGGTACCGAAACTGGTATTCCTTTCCGAGTGCCAGTTCGAGCGAAGCCGAATAGGTACCGTTTTTTGCTTTCATGGGAATTCCTTTTTCTTTTTCCCAGTTATTAAAATCTCCCAGTACCTTAACTTCTTTGGCTCCATCTACTGTCTCTTTCGGCAAAGAAAAAGTTACTTTACAGGCTTGCTTGGATTTGAGAAATTGCTTTTGAACGCTCATGGTTTTTGTATTTTAGGTTAGAAAAATGTGTGTGCATTTGAATAACTAAAATTGGGGCTAAGGGCATCTGTGATGCAATGATTTTTGCTAACGAAGGGGATGATGTTTATTATTATGCCGGGCAACAGTTGAACAACCGACAGGCAAATACCGTGAAATTCACCTTTGCTCTAAACGTCCATACAAAAACCACCCATTCATCTCTACGACCCTAAATGGGAAAAATTCCCGGTACAAAGCGCTATAAACCGTGGTATCGCGCAAAGCCAGATGGCTCAGGCCAAACTGTGAACGGTATTTTTACAGGGTGTCTACCGTTATGCGGTCGCCAAAATTATAGGCCGACCAGCCGTGGCGTTGCAGGGCAAGTAAAGCAATATTAGGCGAAGGATCTTCCGGGCAAAGTATCCTGGCAGTGGCAGGAATGCCCGCATCGGACAGTTGAGTAGCCGATAAAAATGCACCCGGCGGCAGGTTGCGTGTTGAAAGCGGATAGAAGGCTTCCTGCAATCGTTTGTCCAGAATAAAACCGCTATGACAACCAGTACAATACAGGCAGTTCGCCTGCTGCATGGGCATCGCCGGTATAAAAAAGATTAAACAGCGATACTTCCCCTATGCGCGGATCTTTTGCATAGTGCCAGGCGATGGCTGCGCCGTCTGCCTGCCGCCATTGATGGATGGACACGGGCGGCAGGTTCAACCATTGGTCATAGCGGTTGACAGAGGCGGTAATACAGAAAAACAGGACAAATAAGCAGGTGTATGTACGCACTTCCAAAAATGTGTACTCCTTCCCCCTCACGTCATTGCAAAGTGGAATAGAATACTACGGACAAGGTATTCGATTATTTACAACTCTACTTCCTGTCTCCCCCCTGGCGTTCTATCATCCATCCGGGGTATTCGGCCGGTAGTTTGCTCACTTCATCCAGTTGACGCAATTCCGCGTCGCTGAATTTCACCTCAATGGCCTTCAGGTTGTCTGCCAACTGCTCCGGTTTGTTGGCGCCGATAATGACGCTGGAGACGAATGGTTGGTGCAAAAGCCAGGCCAGCGCCAGTTGTGCCACGGACGCTTCTTTTTCCTTAGCCATCGGTTCCAGCACGTCGATGATATCGAATGCCCTGTCTTTGTTCACCGGTGGAAAATCAAAGTTGGTGCGCCGGGCGTCCTGAGCGCTTGCTGCGTTGCGTTTGTATTTTCCGCTCAACAGGCCTCCTGCCAGAGGGCTCCACACCAGCAGGCCCAGGTTCTGGTCTTTCAGCAAAGGCACGATTTCCCGTTCGAGGTCCCTCCCGGCGATGGTATAATAGGCCTGTAGCGAAACAAATTTGGACAAGCGGTTAAAACTGGAATAACCAACGGCTTTCATGATTTGCCAGGCCGCCAGGTTGCTGCAACCGATATAACGCACTTTCCCGCTTTTAACGAGTCCATCCAGCGTATCGACGATTTCTTCCATCGGTGTAAGCGCATCAAAACCGTGTATCTGATACAGGTCGATATAATCCATCTGGAGGCGGTGGAGGCTGGCATCTATTTCGTGCAGAATATGTTTGCGGCTGAGTCCGGTACCGTTGGGTGTGTCGCTCATTTTACCGCGTACTTTGGTGGCGATGACCAGATCTTCCCTTTTAAGGCCCAGGTTGCGGATAGATTTCCCGGTCATTTCTTCAGAGAGACCCTCGGAATAGACATTGGCTGTGTCCATAAAATTGATGCCGGCATCAACGGACGTACGCACCAGTGCGTCTACGGCTTGTTGATCCAGGGTGCCGATAGCCGTCCAGAATCCTTTGCCGCCAAATGTCATGGTGCCGAGGCACAATTCAGATACTTTCAGGCCTGTATTGCCCAATAATTTGTAATTCATGTGGGTGTAATTAAGAATACTTAAGTGTGATTTGAAAGATAGGGCGGTATGTTCTGTCCCTTTGTTACCAACCTTTATACAGGCACAAAGGTATCCTCCTGCCCTGCGGGCACACTAACGGTATTCAAAGTAAAAAATATAAAAATCAAAGAATTACCTGCGCAGGGAAAGCGGTGTGACGCCGGTGTTTTTTTTGAAGAAGTTGTTGAAATAGGTAGGGTATTCGAATCCCAGACTATATGCAATGTCTGCTACACTCCAGTCTGTATTTTGTAGCAGGGCCCGGGCTTCATGAACGATGCGCTCGGTGATATGCGAAGAAGTGGGTTTGCCTGTTATTTCACGCACTGCATGGTTGAGGTGGTTGACATGTACGGACAGGTGGTGCGCATAGTCGCCGGGTTTTTTTAGTTGAAGCACCCGGTCCGGTGTGTCGATGGGAAACTGACGTTCGAGTAGTTCTATAAAAAGATTGGCAATACGCGAGGTCGCATTGTGGTGTTTAAAAGCGGTGAGGGCCGGCTGCATTTTCATGGCTTCATGAATAATAAGGTTGCCGTAGTTTTTGAGCACGTCGTATTTATAGATGTAATCGCTCGCAATTTCTTCCAACATTTTATCATAAATGTCTGATAATGAACGAAGTTGGTCGTCATTCAGAAAGAAAACGGAATTGTGGCCTACCTGGAAAAGCGGCGATTGCAGCACGCTTTCCTGCCTGCTGTTACCCTTTAAAAAGTCATCTGTAAAAATAAATATGTACCCAGACATATTTTCTGAAAGCCGCTCAAACGAATACGGAACCAGGGGATTAGAAAAGATGAGGGCCGGCTGCGTGATGTGAATACTTTTACTGGCGTAATGCAGTATGCTTTCTCCGTCGATGATCCATATTTTGAAATAATCCCGGCGACTATAGGGCAAAATCATTTTATGCTCCGAAGAGGCGTACCGCTGCACATTGCAACGGGGCAGGGTATCATTTACAGATGCAGCAAGTAGGCTTCTCATCGGCGTTGGTAATCTTGATTAGTTTCAAGGGCAAACTTAACAAAATCAAAGATTACTTACAAATAAGAAAGTGCGTGCCGTTTATTTCTCCCCCCAGCCGATCGGAACTGCCAGCACGGGAATATGGGAGTGATTCACTGTATCTTCCGTGATGCTTCCAAACAGGAGGTGCGACAAACCCTGGCGCTGATGGGTTGCCATTACAATCATGTCTGCGTTGGACTGATCGGCGGCGCCCAGAATGGCACTGTCTTCAAAAAACGTGGTCGTGGTGTGAATCACATCCGTTTTTTTCAAACCAGCCGCTTCCGCTAAACGGTTTTTTTGAGCATCCGCAGAGCCGTCTGTCGGCAGGCCGGACGGATTGTTGATGTACAGCACTTTTACCAGGAAATGGAACATATCCTCCCATTTGGCGAGGTAATGGAATACGCCCAGCTGGTCATTTTTGAGCGTGGAAGGGAGCAGTACGATCTTTGGCGCAAATGCACTGATATGTCCCGGAACCGCCAGAACCGGACAAGGCGCCGTTCGGATCACTTTTTCCGTATTGGATCCGACTAAAAACTCGCTCATCCCGGAGGAGCCTCTTGTGCCCATTACAACCAGGTCTACCTTGTCCTCAAGGGCCACATCTCGCACGCTGCTGTGGAGGAAGCCTTCCTGGATACGGATTTTTACATCCAGTTTTGAATAGGCCGGTTCTGCCAGCAACTCTGTTTTTATTTTTTCCAATTCAAGCATGGCTGTTTCATCATATCGCTCATCTTCATCTTCAAATTTGGAGGCTGTAGCCAATTCGGAAAAAGGAACGGTATAAATAGCCGCCAGGTTGACATGAAGCATCTCGATCACTGCTCCGCTTTTGCGGGCAATTGCTGCTGCTACATGCAAGGCGTTGATGGAGTTTGGAGAATAATCTATGGGAACGAGGATCTTTTTCATAATGTGTAATGCATATTGTTTTTCATGTTACAAAATTGATGTAGGAAGTAGTATCATTTTGATGATGTATATCATTGTCATCATTGATCTTTGTGGTTTAACCCACACCACGGATAACTGATAACTTCTTATCATTCATGGCATACATCATTGAAACCATTTCCGAATGGCATCCTGCATGGCAGGCGTTTTTTGCCACCCTGTTCACCTGGAGTGTTACCGCTTTGGGCGCTGCGCTGGTTTTCTTTTTTAAAACGGTGCCGCAGCGGGTATTGGATAGTATGATGGGTTTTGCTGCGGGAGTGATGATTGCAGCCAGTTTTTGGTCTCTTTTGGCCCCTGCTATCGAAATGAGCGAAGCGACAAGCAGCCTGCCAAAATGGGCGCCTGCCCTGATCGGGTTTCTTTCCGGAGGTGTTTTTCTATCGATTGTGGATAAAATTTTGCCGCACCTGCATCCCAGTCTGGCCCTGGAACAGGCGGAGGGCGTTTCTACCGGATGGCGTCGGAGTGTGCTCCTTGTACTTGCTATTACCCTGCACAATATTCCAGAGGGCCTGGCCGTAGGGGTAGCGTTTGGCGCTGTCGTACATCAAATGCCCAGCGCAACCCTGGGCGCCGCCGTTGCATTAGCGATTGGTATCGGATTACAAAATTTTCCTGAGGGCACTGCTGTTTCTGTGCCCTTGCGCCGGGAAGGTATGTCCCGTGCCAAAGCATTCTGGTATGGACAATTATCGGGAGCGGTAGAGCCTGTTTTCGGTGTGCTGGGTGCACTGGCGGTATTGTCAATGCAGGCAGTACTGCCTTATGCGCTGTCTTTCGCCGCCGGCGCTATGCTATTCGTCGTGGTAGAAGAGTTGATCCCCGAATCCCAGAAAGCGGGTAATACAGACCTGGCCACACTCGCCACATTGGTAGGGTTCAGCGTCATGATGGTGTTGGATGTGGCTCTTGGGTAGCGCTGCTTTTATGGTGACGGGCGGCGAAGGTCAAAGGCGGACCTGACTTTTGTCATCCTATTTACGCTGGTGGCATCATAGTTTTGCGGATTGACACACCTTTTAAATTGATTTTATGCAACATCCAATGATTCCCATCGCATTCCCGAAACGGCAATCCCTGAAAGAGGGTGCAACCTTGCTGGCCGCCGATGTGGGGGGCACAAAAACTGCTTTGGCATGGGTAGAAATACGCGCCGGCGAAATCGCTATCATCAGGGAGTCTGTATATCCTTCCAAACAATTTCCAACGCTTCTGCATGTTATTCAGGCGTTTATGGCAGATGCAACGCTGCCGGAACGATTGAGCATTGCTTTTGCCGGTCCGGTTCACGAAGGAAAAGCCCATGCTACCAATTTAGGCTGGGACATCGATATCAGGCAACTCAGCCTCGAAACGGGCATTCCGCAGGTGTTTCTGATCAATGACCTCGAAGCCGAAGCATACGGACTGGCCGCTCTGAAGGAGGAGGACCTGATCACGATTTATGCCGGAGACGCATCTCCAAAAGGTAATGCCGCGATTCTCGCGCCAGGCACTGGTTTGGGCGAAGCCGGGATGTACTGGGACGGCTCTGCCCTGCATCCTTTTGCCACGGAAGGCGGACATACCGATTTCGCGCCGCGCAACGCATTTGACTGGGAACTTCTGCAGTATTTACAGCAGAAATACGGTCATGTGAGTTGGGAAAGGGTCTTGTCCGGACCCGGTATCTGCAATATTTATGATTTCCTTCGCGATGTAAAACACTGGGAAGAGCCGGCCTGGCTGCAAGAAAATATGAAAAACCAGGAACCGGGTGCGGCTATCGGTTCGGGGGCGCTGGAGGGCTGTCCGATTTGTGTGGAAACGCTACAGGTGTTCGCGCGTTACCTTGCTGTGGAGGCCTCCAACCTCGCTCTGAAATTGAATGCCACCGGCGGCGTTTTTATCGGTGGCGGCATCCCGCCGAAAATCTGGAATGCAAGTCTCCAGACGATCTTCCTGGAACATTACCTTCAGGTAGGCCGCCTGCGCCCCCTGATGGAGTTGGTGCCCGTTCATATTGTGCTGAATACAAAAGCGGTTTTGCTGGGTGCTGCTTTTTATGGAAAAATGTAGGGCTGTGCTTTCGAGTATGTTCAATCAGCAGTAAAACGGGCAATCGGCGCATATAACAATCAGATTTGGAAGCTATGATAAGCGTTCCAGAAAGAACCTGATTACATCGGTGGTAGAAACAATTCCGACAATGCGTTCGCCTTCCATCACCGGCACGGCGTGGAAGTCATTTTCTGTAAGGATTTCGGCTAATTCCCCCACTGTATCGTCGGCCTGAATGCTCACGGGATCGTGTGTCATCAATTCGCCGACGACTACTTTTCCGGTGGACTTTATCATTCCATCGGGATCGACAACAGGCATTCTTTTTAAATCGATCCAGCTCAACATGCCGACTAATTTGCCCCGTGAAGTCACCGGTGCGTGCCGGATACCGTGGTTGTTAAAGGTAATAGCAACGTCTCGTGAATCATCGGCTGCTCCGACGATAATCACATCTTCCGTCATAATGGTCGAAATTGGCGTATTCAGTATCATAATCTCTATGCTTTAAGGATAATCAATGATGCTTTTGGGTGCAAATTGGCCTTGTAACGGACGAAAATAATATGACGACAATCAGGGTGGGGGGGGATTATAATCACTTTAAAATTTGACCCCTGCCATCAACATTCCTTGCATATATTTTTTATCCCCGTAAAACGCCTCGCCGTCTTTTTTATAGATTGCAAATACCCTTCTGTAATACGGATGCAACCGGGCTTTCAATCGCCCCCACCAGGTGAAAAGGGCAGATAGCCGGATGGTTAATCCATGAGGCGATATACCGCCTGTCGCATCTATTTGCTCCAGCGGCTGAATGGATTGCACTTGAATTCCGTTGTTTTCCAGCAATGTTACCCAATCGCTGACATAAGGGTACCGGCTATTGGCCTGGATGACATTGAATAAGGCTAAACACTGCCGGTTGAAATGTTCAATTTCATCCGCTGAGGTGCTTTCCAGCCAGATGGTTTCGTTCAGCACGAGCCGCCCGCCGGGCTTCAACAGGCGCTGTATTTCGGCAATTGCAGCGGCTAAATCTTCGCCTTCCTGCATACCGAGCACCGATTCGACATATATTTTGTCAAAAAAACTGTCTTCAAAAAGCAATGGAGCGCCTTTTTCTACCAGGTAAAGCGCGCATCGTTTTTCCAGTCCGCAGAAACGAAGCCTGGAACCGGCTTTTTGGTACATGATCGGTGAAATATCCACACCGTAAAAAAGTGTCTGGGGAAAACAAGCCGCCATAAATGTCGTGGTGGAGCCCGTACCGAATCCGAATTCGAGTATTTTTTCACCGGGTTGTCCGTTCAGCAGCGCTGCGAGATGCCGCGTGGCGATAGCGCCCCGCGCGTGTAAAAAGGCGGAGTTCGTCTGGCCGTAATGGTCCAGTATATTGGGTACGGCGGTGTCGGTCTGCATAAGGCAAAATAAATAAAAGGGCAAAAGACAAAGGGCAAAAAGCAAAGGGCTCAATCAATGAAAGAGTTACATTGCTTTTTGCCCTTTTATTTAACTCAGACTACTTTTTCCGTCGCATATTGCATGATTTCCATACAAGCCCTGCCATTGTGATACGGACATTTCCAGGGGCCGGCTTTGTCGTTCCAGGTATCTGGCCTGCCATCGGGTTTTAAAGCCCAATACCATTCCCCTTGTGCCTGATCGAGCAGGTTTTCTTCGATAAAGCGCCAGGAGCGTTGGGCGGCCTGCAAGAAATGTGGGGAGCCGTCAATTTTCCAGGCATTCAAAAAGCCGAGTACGGCTTCGGCTTGCGGCCACCAGTCTTTATTGGGGTTGGTAATTCCTTCGTGCGGGGTAGCGGTATAAAACAGTCCGCCGTCTTTGGGGTCAATACCTTCCCGAAGTGTGGCTTCGGCAATTTGTACGGCGGCGAGATTCGTTTTTTTAATCAGGCTTTTATGTCCCAGTACTTCGGCTGCCTCGCACAACAACCAACTCGCTTCTATATCGTGCCCAAAGGAAATTTCATCGGATTTCAGGTTCCAGTTTTCATCAAAAAACAAGCGCAGGTGCGCCGTCTGCGGGTCTATAAATTTATCGAGAAACAGGATAATCATGGCTTTCAGGGCGCCCTCCACTTGTTTGTTCGGGGCAACCCGGTAGAGGTTGGTGTAAGCCTCCATCACATGCAGGTGGGTATTCATGGTTTTGGCTTCGTTGGCGTCTTTATCGCTCAGGCGCAGATCGGCAATCAGTTGCCAGTTGCGGCTGAACGCTTCAAAATACCCCAGTCTCATTTTGTCGAGACTGTGCCGTTCCATTAATTCAAAAAGTCTCATCGCCTTGGCCAATACCTCCGGTTCGTTGGTCAGCAGGTAGTATTCTGACAGTGCATATAAGGCAAATGACTGCGCATATACCTGTTTTTTGTCCTGCACCGGTTGCCCTTTATAATCGAGCGTCCAGTACACACCGCCGTTTTCATGATCACAGAAATAGTCCAGCAGATACTTGTAGGCCCGGTCTGCTATATGCCTGTACGCCTGCATACCCATTCGACGGGCTGCAGCGCTGAATGTCCATAAAATGCGGGTATTGAGAATGATGTTTTTGTCAGCAGTCGGATACAATACGCCTTCTCCGTCGATACGTCCGTAGAAACCTCCGTTTTCATGGTCCGGCATTTTTTCGGCCCACCAGTCGAGGATGTTCGTCAATTCTATTTGTGCCGATTTGGCAAGTTGCGTCAAAACAGGTGATTCGGATGCAGTTTGTTGCATGAGCCCACTTTTAAGTAGTAGTTGTATGTTTTTATGAGTGTTTGAAGGAATGAGTATTTGAGGATATGAGTATTTGAGGATATGAGTATTCGAGTATTGGCATGGGTTGTAAGTCAAATACTCGAATACTCATATCCTCAAATACTCAGTTCTTCAAATACTCAGTTCTTCAAACACTCATTTTCAGGTTCCGCTCAATCAGATCATACCGCTGGGCTACGCTGGCAGCCGAACGAAAGCCGTCGGCAGGCGTATTTTTGACATAATCGAGCAATTGTGCTACGGATGTAGTAGCCACATGCATACGGGTATCCGATGAGCCGTAGTAAATAAACACTTCGTCTTCGGCATTGCGTATCCATCCGTTGGAGAACACCACATTCGAAACATCGCCGACCCTTTCGCTGCCTTCAGGGGCAATAAAGTGGCCGCCGGGCGCAAATATAATACGCCAGGGCTGATGCAAGTCAGTCATAAATAAATACAGCACATATCGCAAGCCGGCAGCGGTATTGCGCACGCCATGTGCCAGGTGCAACCAACCTTCGGGCGTCTTGATCGGCGCCGGTCCCTGCCCGTTTTTGATTTCCTTGATGGTGTGGTACGCTTTGCTGTCCACAATAATTTCGTCGCGCACTTCCGCCTTTTCCATACTGTCGCTCAGGCCCCAGCCGATGCCGCCGCCGCTGCCGACTTCGATGAAACCGTCCTGCGGACGGGTGTACAAGGCGTATTTGCCATCAACGAATTCGGGGTGCAGCACCACATTGCGCTGCTGGCCGGAGTAGGTGATGAGGTCGGGCAGGCGCTCCCAGCTCAGCAGGTCGCGGGTACGCGCGATGCCGCATTGCGCCGTGGCGGCAGACAGGTCGTGCGGACGTGTGAGGTCTTTGCGTTCGGTACAAAAAAGGCCGTATATCCAGCCGTCTGCATGGGCCGTAAGGCGCATATCATACACATTGGTGTCGGGGTCTGCCGTTTCCGGCAGCAGCACCGGATAATCCCAAAAGCGGAACTGATCGACCCCGTTCGGACTTTCGGCGATGGCGAAAAATGACTTGCGGTCGTTGCCTTCCATGCGCACCACCAGCAGGTATTTGCCGTTCCAGAACATCGCCCCGGAATTGAAGGTGGCATTTACGCCGAGCCGCTCCATCAGAAACGGATTGGTGGCCGGATTCAGGTCGTAACGCCAGGAAAGCGGCGCGTGATCGGGCGTCACCACCGGATGCTGCCAGCGGGTGAAAATGCCGTTTCCGGGCGTTTGGGGCGTATTCTGGCGGGTAATCAGCGCTTCGTGGTGGGCGCTTAGTTGTTGCAGGCGCTGCTGGAAATCGGGTAGTGACATGGATGTGCGTCGTGAGTGGTGAGAGGTGAATCGTGAATCGTGAATCGTGAGGGAGGCGCCGCTCAATTTATGATGGGCTATTTATAGATAGAGGGCAAAACTAAAGACCTGCGAGATAGGAAAAGGGGGATTTTTTGTTCAAAATGGGGTGGTGAAATTGTATTTTTGCCCCATTATCCGCATTACTTATGAAAATATCCAATTGGCTTTGGGCCGGTCTGCTGCTGGAAGCGATCGTATTACTAGCCGCCCGGCAAGAAAGCAACGGCGAAACCACCGCTTTTTTTCAATCGGCAGCCCGTTTGTCCGGCCGGGTTTCCCTGTTGTTTTTTGGAGCTTTTGTTGTGTACGCCGCTCGTTTTCCCGGTATCGAAACGGGCAGTGCGCCCTTGAAAATCAAGGGGCAATTAGCCTTTGATTTTATGGTTGTTCACGTGATCCACTGGTTTTTGCTGGCTGCGGCTGTCCGGCTCAGCGGATTTGAATTGGTTCCGTTTCGGTTGGCCGGCGGGATACTGGCATACGCAATGGTGGTTGCTATGCCTTTTATTTTAAGCAGGCGTTTTGTTCTTCCCTGGTCAATGGCCCGCTTACAGGATATTTATGTGCTGTATGTGTCGCTGATCTTTTTTATGACTTACCTTAGTCGCATCAGCGGGCAAACGCCCACCGCAACAGGCTCCATGTCTTTTTACTACTTTGGAATCGGCATTTGCCTGACGCTGCTGTTGTATTATTTGGTGTCGAAAAGACGGGCAGTTGTTTAGTTTATGGGTTTGTCCTGATAAGTTTCCCTCTTGCACAAATGCTAAATTAAAAAACTGAACTTTAGCATTTGTCCTTCAGTCACACTATTGAAAAATTCCTGTTAGCGGTTCACGCTAGTTGCATTTCAAATTGTCGTTGTGGTATATTGACGGGGTGACTTCAAGTCACCCCGTCAATAAGCTTGGCGCTTTGCCTAGCGACAATTTGAAATACCCCCTTCATACTATTAGTCAACAGTTGCTCTATACAAGATAGGATTATTGCACAAGTCTGTCAAGTCACCCTTCCGTAAATAATATTTGGCTTGGTTATTTGCGTCGTCAAAGTCATATAAACGGTAAAGGAAAAATTTATTGTTGTCTTGTTTACTTCGCTCAAGTTCATTTCTAGTTATAAAAAATGGCGTGTCATAATTGCGAACAGTTGTTTTTACTTCGATAAACATTTCTTTACCATTTTCATCGTAAGAAAGTATGTCATAACCCAAACCATCACCTTCCGATTTTGATTTGTGTTCTGGCTCTTTTCTTATTCCTAATGATTTTAATTTTTCTTGTTCATGTTGAAGAACTAGTAATTCTCCTAAATCGCCAATTCTTTTATTTTCTCTTTCGTTCTCAATGTAGTTTGTAAATGAACCCTGAAGTTTTACATTGTCCGTTTTAGGTAAAACTGTTTGATTTACTTTGACAAGTCTTTTCAATGCTGATTCTTGCGTCCCACTTATTTCAAATTTGTCAATATGGCGAACTGCTGCATAAATAATATCTTGTGTCAAGATATTAAACGAACTGTCAAAGAACTCTTTTTCTGTCAACCTTGTTTGATGTAATTCAAGTAGTTCTATATCTTTTAAAATTTCTTCCTTTAATAAATTGCAAAGAGTCAAATATTGCAAGATATTTTCAACGTCGCCACGTTTTGGATAGTACGGGTAATCAATAATTTTTACGAAGTTTTTAAACATTTCATATTTGTAAAAATAATATCTATCGGGATAACGTAAACATAGATACACCAAAACGGCTCTCGGATCTTGATAGTCATTTTTTAAAGTCGGAAATGTTTTTTTGCTGTATGCTTTGACCCTTTCCTGAAAATTTGTTACTCTTTCAATAAGGTCATTGCCTTCTTCATATAGTTCAAGAAAGAGATGCCTTAAATACTCTGGGTTCGTTTCGGTATTTTTTAAAAGCATTCGTTTTGGATAATACAAGCCCGAATCAAGCAGGTTTTTTGTCTGTGCAAACGAACGGTTAAGCATTTCATAGAAGTCTTTTGCCTCAATATTCCAATTGTCTTGGAAACACTTTACAGCACGCCACTTGTAAATTTCTTCTTTGTGGATGTCAAGAAAATGTTTTTTGTAAAGTTTATTGAGTTGTCTAACTTTTTGAATATTCATTTGTCGATTTACGGATGTTCACTCATTTCACATCATTTTTTTGCAAAGTTGCGGGAAAATAAGACATTTTTCAAATGCTATTACTGCTGGCGTCGTCTATTCAAACCTTCCCTTTACCGTCACCCCTTCCCAGTCATCCGTCCGAAACGGGCAAGCCGGAAAACCCTCGGCATTGAATAAATTAGCGTCCACAGGAGCGTTGGCCCAGGCATAGCGCACCGATACCGGGCGAAAACCTTTGGGGTGTTGAACGATGATGCGGTCTCCTTCAATACTCGCTTTGGCATAATGGAAAACCCGGTCATCCCCCGCGATTTCAAAACCTTTCAGGTAACCGAATTTGTCTTTGGCTACCAGGCCGCTGCCGGTGAACTGGAAACGCAGCACCGCCCGGTCTTTTTCAAACTGTGCAGCGTCCAGCATTGGGCCGCTGTGCAACAAGTCTTTTTGGTAAACATTTTTCAACGCGATGGCAGCCAGTCTTTTTCCCACATCCTGTTTGTTGGTGGGGTGAATATCTTTCGGATCGCCAATATCGGTCGTGACGGCCATGCCGGTTTTCGGCAGTTGCAGGGTCAGGGTTTGCGCTTCCCGGAGTTCGGCCCAGTCGCTGCCTTCATTGCTGTTTTGATAAGCGCCGTACGACGATAACTGTACAAAATAAAAGGGAAATTCATCGTTCCAGCGGTTGCGCCAGTCCTGAATCATGAGCGGGAACGAGTGGCGGTACTCATAAGCCCGCCCGGCGTTGGATTCGCCCTGGTACCATAAAGCGCCGCGAATGCCGTAAGGAATCAGCGGTGCGATCATAGCGTTGTAAATGGCCACGCCGACATTGTTGCTCGAATGGGCAAAAGTGTGCGGTTCGGCAAAAGCCGGCATCAGTTTCCAGTCGTTGCCGGCCAGGCTGATGTTTTGGGTTTCCGCGCGCACAAACAGGTCGTTTTCAGACCCCATTAATCCCAGCCCAAACCATTCAGGTTCAATGGTTTGGTGCATTTTAACCATGAGTTTGTTCGGGCCGGGTTTCCAGGTATTGGGGGGAATCAGAATCTTGCGCGTGCCTTTGTACAATCCCAATGCTACGAGTTTTCCGTTGATGTATATTTCATTGTAATTGTAATTATCTGCCAGCCCCAGCGTCGTCTCCCGACCCGTCATTTCACCGGGAATGTCCACGGTTTTACCCATATAACCGTTGCCACGCCAGGCCCAAACACCTTTCCAGTCCCATTGCCACATCGGGTCGGCAGTGAGCCAGCCCGACCAGTCGTGATCGGGTTGCACATAACGTTTTTCGTCTTCCGGCGTCGGGTTGGCGTCGGGGTTGCCGAACAGTTTCTTTTTGATGCTGCGTTCCAGCCGGAAATCGGCTTCTTCCCAGGTTTGGGGGAAATTCTGACCGTAGGGGCGCAAAACCTCGGAAGCAAGCATGGCTTCTTTGCTGATCCAACTTTCCACCTGCGAGCCGCCCCAGGACGAATGCAGGATGCCGACGGGAATGTCTGTTTGCTGAAATACCTCGCGGGCAAAAAAGAACCCGATCGCTGTAAAGTCGCCCACATTTTCAGGGCTGCAAATTTCCCAGTCGCCTTTCTCCAGGTCATCCACAGGCAATAAGGATACCTCGTGTTCTACCCGGAAATGCCGGATTTTTGGAAAATTAGCATTTTTCCGCTCCTGTTTATAGTTGTTGGCTTGCGCGACGCTCCATTCCATATTCGACTGGCCGGAACACAGCCACACGTCGCCGATCATGACGTCTTTACATTCCTGTTTGCCGGATGCGCCGGTAATGCCGAGTGTGTAAGGGCCGCCCGCTTCCAGGGCTGAAAACTGTACCTCCCATTTTCCGTTGCTGTCCGCCGTCGTTTGTTGCAACTGGCTGAGGGCGCCGTTTAAATAAACTGTGACGGCTTCACCGGGATTGGTCCAACCCCAGACGGGAATTGCTTTTTGCCGCTGCAATACGGCATGGTCGGAAAAAAGGCGGGCAAACCGCAGCTGAGCCATTGCACTAAAGGTTGTCAGGAGGCAAAGGAACAGGAAAAAAACGCGTATTTTCATAATCATTGTTTGACGATCTGCTTTCGGGAGCCGTCCACCCCAATATTGTAAATGCCTGAAGGCAAATGTTTTAGGTCAAAAATAGTTTCTTTTTCAGTTACCTGTTTTTCTGAAACGACCGCGCCGGCAGCGTTAAATATCTGAACTTTCCGCAAACCTGCATCCGAAAAACGAATGGTGCACTGATCCGTTGCGGGATTCGGGAAAACCTCAAACAGTATTGCTGAAAAATCAGCAGGTTCTGTGGCAGGCACTACCGCATTTTCTACAAAATTAGACAGCAGTAGAATATAGCCGGCGTTGTAATAAATGGCCGGTTCGGTAATTTCCCAGGAACTTTCCGGCCAGCCGTCGTTAAAATCGCGGTATGATTTCTGGGGCGGCTGGTTGGCCGGAGGCGACAGTTGCGGGTACGAAAAATCCTTGTTCGGGCCGCCGGTCACGTAGCCGGGCGCCGGGCCTTTCGGCGAGCTCAGGGCATTGTCGTAAGGTGTGTTGTTGCCAAACCAGCTGTGGTAAATTTCATTGGCGCAGGCATCGCCGCCGAAGGCATACATATTGGACAGCATCACCATACCTAGCGGGTTGGTTCCGTGCAGCCAGTGGATATATTGCTCCGCCGTTTCCCGGTATTGCTCCGCCTGGTCGGCATTGATGTTGAATTCTACAAAATCCATATTCAGGCTGCCGCAGTTGCTGCGCACCAGGTTGCTGCCCCAATGGTGCGCCCAATCGTCCATCTGGGCGCGGTACAGATCCGTCTGGGCGTTGTAGGATTCCAGGGAAAAGGCATAGTTCATGTTCCCTTTCTGGTTGCGGATCTGATTAGCAATGGTGGTTGTGACATTTGGCATTTCTGAGTAACGCAACAAAGCGCATTCCACCGCCGATTTATACGGCCCCCACCAGGTATTGGAAATGGGTTCCACCAGCGCGTAGTTCGACTCCACAAAAGTTTTATAGATGCTGTTGCCGGTGGCATCGTACAGGTAGACGGCAGCCACGACGGCGCTTTCCAGTTGCCCGGCCGCATTGCGATCCGCGTCGCCGGCTTTAATATCGCCGTCGTCGCAGGCCGATTCAAACTGGGTGAAATTGGAGGTGCTGGTCACCGCTCTTTGCCAGGCTAATTCTGCACGGGCGATCAAGTCGCTGCCGTAGGTTTGCAGCGAAGCGTGGCTGGTAGCGCCAAGCACAACACCCGCATGTGCGAACATGGCGCAACCGGCCAGCGTAGCGGAAGTGCATTCCGGCAGGTAATATCGCGGACGCGTATCGGTGCTGGGCGGCGACACGTCGTTGTAATTATCGACGCCGATTTTGAGCAAAAAACCGTTGGTGCCGCTGGCGTCCTGCATGCGTTTGAGCCAGTCCAGTTCCCAGAGCAATTCATCGAGCAGGTCGGGAATGCCGTTACCGCTTTCGGGGATGTTATAATCGTCTGTGAACACGTCGGGGTTGCGGCGGTAGGCTTCCAGCAACTGAATCACCGCGCCTTCCGCAAAAGTGGTGTACTTGTTGACGTCGCCTGCATCCATCCAGCCGCCGTGCAGGTCGCGGGCGGTGGTGGGGTCGGTTTTGGCCCAGCGGCTTCGGGCGGCTTTGTCCTGGTTGGGGCCTTCATAAGCGGCGGCGTCCGACCATTTTATATCGGTGTACGGCGGTTGTTTGGCAAAATTGAGCCGCTGGTAAAAATAGATGCGCACGGCTTGTTTCAGCACCTCTTTGTACACGTCCGCCCCGATTTTGAACGGGTGGGAGGAGACATTTTTAGCCACATCGAACAGGTAGTATTCTCCCGGCGTCGCAACGGAAGAAAAATCGAACCACCAACCCTTGTCGCCCGATTGTGTGTGCGTGGCCCCGTTTTTCCAGGCCACCGGCGCACCCGAAAAAACGCTTTGCCCGTCGGAAACCCGCCGCACTTCGTACACATTGCCGGGGGTGAAACTCTGCGCCGCATCAAAACCGGTAACAGGATCGGCTATGACGGCTACTTTTTTGCTGTCGGGCCGGTAACCGAACTGGTCGAGGCGGATAAAAGTGGCGCCGGTGGATTGTGCCTGGAGGCTGATGCAGAGGGAGATGAAGAGGAAAAGAAGGCTGGATTTTTTCATGGTGCGAAGATTGAAAAATGGAACGGGGGATTGGAAAGGGATTTTATTACCACATAAGACACATAGTTTTGCCACATATAACACATAGCCGTAGAGTACTCTAAACTATGTTCTATGTGGTAAAACTATGTGTCTTATGTGGTAAAAGAAAAAATCCTGATTTCATTTTGAAACAGACGCTCCCACCACTTTCACCGAAGTTCCCTTTTTCGGTTTTTTATACAAGTTAGGCACCCTGTTTTGAAAAACCATCCGATCGTCGCGACTGAATGCTACAAAGTCTTTTGCACTTTTCTGGCCCGGGAACGGCGCGTAGTAATGTTCTGATTTAGACTTGTGGTACGCATTTCGCCAAACCAGCACATAGGCAATCGATTTTTCAGCGGAGGCTACATTCAAATGGTTGAGCAACATTTGCGTCCACCAGTTTTCGTGCGGGATGGCCTCCAGACCTGTTTCCGTAAATGCGGCGATTTTCTGGTGCCGGGCAGCCAACCGAGCCATAATGCTCAGTTTTTTGGGCAGATCTGCCAGAATAGGTTCCATTTTTTCTACCCGGTAATAATAATCCAGTCCAAAGATATCGACATAATCATCGCCCGGGTAATTGCGCAGGTAGTGTTCTTCGTCGACAAAAAAGTCGGGTGAATAGGCATACAACACATTGTGCACCCCTTTTTCCTTGCGCAAATAATCGACGGTAAAACGGAAAAAGGTTTTGTATTCTTCAGGTGTACAGGCGTGTTCGCCCCACCAGAACCATTTTCCGGTATGTTCATGCCAGGGGCGGAAAATGACGGGAATCTCTTGTTTGTTGAACAGGCCGCCCGTTTTAAAACTTTTAAACAATTCGGCCAGGATGTCCAGTTGTTCCGTCAGGCGGTAGTGGAATTTTCCCCCGGGCAGCAAATCGCGTACTGCCGCCGTGGTATCCCAGGTGTTGCCGCCGGTAACCAGGTTGTCCAAATGCCAGCTGAAAGTATTGACGCCGCCCATTTCATAAGCCTGCTTCACCCAGCGTTTCATATCCCGGAAGCGGATGGAATCGATATTGGTCATTTTCCCAGGGCCGAAGCGGCTGCCCAGGTCCCAGCCAAATACTGCCGGGTAGTTTCCACAGGTTTCCTGCACATCCGAACGGCCTTCTTCGCGGCGCCAGAATACGCCGTAAGCCAGATCGTCCTGGTGCCCGAACAAGGTTCGGTTACCTTCGATTTGTTGCAGGTTTTGAAAAAGCGCGCGGGTGCGTTTGGTCGCCTCCGGATCGGCCGGCTGAAGTGTTTTTTGGGCCGTAACCGTGCTGCGTATAGCCGCAGTACACACCAAGGAAAGGCATAAAAGCCGGAGTGCTTTTACAGCAAACATAGAAGTGAGAGGTGAGAGGGTGAGAGAGGGTGAGAGGGTGAGAGAAGTGAGAGGGTGAGAGAAGTGAGAGGGTGAGAGACATCCCGTTTGGCAGCTCTGATATTTTGGCATCGGTTTTTCAGGCCTGGAATCGGTTATTCGTTATTAGTTATTCGTTATTCGTTATTCGTTATTCGTGTGGTAACGCTTAGGCTACACGATTTACTCCGGCCTAACGTTACCACACGAATAACGAATAACTAATAACGAATAACCGATTCCAGGCCTGAAAAACCCATGCCAAAATCAGGAAAGCCGTCAAACGGGATGCAATTACAGTTGTTCAAACCGCACATTATCAATACACGCTTTCACGTGCGAAGTGCCATTGTTGAAAGCCACCCCGAAATCTTCGGTGATGGTCGACAGATCGCTGATTTGCGTACTACCTGCGTAGAACGATGTGAGCGGTATGGTAATGGTGATCCAGCCATTGGTAGTGT
>JALHMA010000079.1 GCA_022844265.1 Saprospiraceae bacterium
GGCAGGTAAAAATCCGGCACGTCGGCGTGGTAAGCACCGTCGGGCAAATTTTTATAAGCCTGTGTAATAATCCGCAGGCTCTGGCGGATTTCTTCCTGGCGCACCATAAAACGGTCGTAGGTATCGCCGTCTTTGCCAACCGGAATATCGAATTCAAAATCGTCGTAACTACTGTAAGGCGTCATCACCCGCACATCGTAATCGATGCCAGCTGCGCGCAGATTGGGGCCTGTGAAACCATATTCCAGCGCCCGTTCTCCTTTGATGGGGCCTGCGCCGATGGTGCGGTCCATAAAAATCCGGTTGCGTTCCAGCAGGTTGTTGAATTCCTCGAAACGGGCGGGAAAAGTGTCCATAAACTCCTTGAACAATTTATGGAAACGCGGCGTAAAGTCGCGCTCCATGCCGCCGATGCGTCCAACGTTAGTGGTCAGCCTCGAACCGCACACTTCCTCGAATAAATCGTAAATCCGCTCGCGTTCCTGGAACATATAGGTAAAACCCGTCAAGGCGCCCGTATCCACCCCGATGACCGCATTGCACACCAGGTGGTCGGCAATACGTGATAACTCCATGATAATCACCCGCATATACTGCGCGCGTTTAGGCAGTTCGCAGCCGATCAGTTTTTCAACCGTCATGTGCCAGCCCATGTTATTGATCGGCGAAGAACAATAATTCAGGCGATCCGTCAACGGCGTGATCTGGTTGTAGGGCCGGCGCTCCGCAATCTTTTCAAAAGCCCTGTGGATATAACCGATGGTCGGTTCTGCACTGACGATACGCTCGCCGTCCATCTTCAGCACATTCTGGAAGATGCCGTGCGTAGCCGGGTGCGTCGGACCCAGGTTCAGGGTTGAAAGTTCTCCGTCGAGATTATCGAGGGAGGAAAAATATGATTGGACTTGCATATCAAGTTTCTTTTGTACTAATCAAACTCCTGTCCTTCGTGACCGTCTCTTCCGAAGAACCGGTCGTCTTTATCCGTCCGGGTGCCATCTTCCAGGCGGTATTCCTTGCGCAGTGGAAACACGTCGAGGTCATCCACATTGAGGATACGCCGCAAGTCCGGGTGACCGGTAAACTGCACACCGAAAAAGTCATATTCCTGGCGTTCCATCCAGTTGGCCGTCGGCCACAGGGTAGTGGCAGTGGGTATGGTCGGGTCGCTGATCGGGAAAAATACCTTGATGCGGAAGCGCAGGTTGTGTATAAAACTGTGTAAATGGTACACGATACCCAATTCTTTGCCGGCATGGTCGGGATAGTGGACGGCACACAGGGAAGTCAGGAAATTGACTTGCAGTTCCGGGTCATCTTTCAGGAAGCGCAGCATGTCGATGATATGCTCCCGCGTGGTTTCCAGCGTCAACATGCCATAAGGCTCACTGTGTGTAAGTACGGCGCCCGGGAAACGGCGTTCGATGGAGGCCAGTAAGGTGTGGTTATTCAAGTTCATTGGCGGACTAATCAATTTCAATTTGGTATTTGGCCAGCAGGTGTTGGTATTCCGGCGAATTGCGGCGGCGCAACGGCTCGTTTTTCACCAGTTCCTGGATTTTCATAATACCGTCAATGATCTGTTCCGGGCGCGGCGGGCAACCGGGGACGTACACGTCTACCGGAATAACCTTATCGATACCCTGCAACACAGAATAGGTGTCAAAAATACCGCCTGAACTGGCGCAGGCGCCTACGGCAATCACCCATTTCGGTTCTGCCATCTGGATATACACCTGTTTCAGGATGGGCGCCATTTTTTTGGCAATCGTACCCATCACCATCAGCAGGTCTGCCTGACGGGGCGAGAAAGACAGGCGCTCCATACCAAAGCGGGCCAGATCGTAATTGGTGCCCATCGTTGCCATGAATTCGATACCACAACAGGAAGTAGCGAAAGGCAGCGGCCAGATGGAATTGGCGCGTGCCAGGCCAACTGCTTTGCCCAATGAAGTGGCAAAAAAGCCTTCTCCACCAAAACCTTCGGGCATTTCTGAAATATTAGCCATAACTCAAATTTTAATGATGAATTATGAATGATAAATGATGAATGATGAATGATGAATGATGAATACCCGGCCCAATGACACGTTTATTCATCATTCATCATTCATCGTTCATCATTCATCATTCATCATTTTACTTATCCCATTCAAACGCTCCTTTGCGAAGCACATAGAAAAAACCGATCAAAAATATCGCTACAAACAGGAGTACGGCGAAGAAACCTTCAAACCCCATCTCCCTGAAATTGACCGCATAAGGATAAAAGAAGATCACCTCCACGTCAAACAGCACAAAGAGGATAGCAGTCATCAGGTATTTAATAGATACTGGCAGCCGTGCATTTCCCTGCGATTCGATCCCGCATTCAAAGTTTTCATCCTTTTTGGCGCTTTTGCGGCGCGGACCCAGCATTGTTACGACGATGAGCACCAGCGCAACAAAACCCAGCGCAACCAGCGCCTGCATAATGATGGGAAAATATCCTGAGGGTTCCATGTATTAATTTTAAAAGTTTTACGCTTAACAGGCAGGAACGGACAGGGTTCACTACCAACTCGAAAATGATACAGGATCACTTTGTACCTGCGGCGGCAAAGGTACCAAAAAGCCCTTCAAAGTTTGTTAACTATAAATTGTACTTCTGACACTTAGTTGTGCTATTTGGAATTTTTCCACGGTGAATTCGGTAAAAAATCCAACATTTGCCCAAAACTTGTTCAGTTATACATCAACATACCCAATCTTATGCAAATCGGTTTGATCGGCCTCGGCAAAATGGGCTTTAACATTGCCCTCAATCTCAGCAATCACGGCCATTCCGTGGTCGCTTACGACCGCTCTGCGGAACTAACGGCCAAAATAGCCACGGAAAACGGCATCACAACCGGCGATTCCATAGAGGCGGTGTGCCGCAAACTGACCGGACGCAGGGTCATCTGGCTCATGGTGCCCGCCGGCGACATTGTAGAGGAGGTGATTTCCTCCCTCCTGCCGCATTTGTCGCCCGGAGATATCCTGATCGACGGCGGCAATTCCAATTTTAAGGATTCAGTCCGCCGGTACACCACCCTGAAAGGGAAAGAAATCGACTTTCTCGATTGCGGCACTTCCGGCGGCACTTCCGGCGCCCTGAATGGCGCCTGTACGATGATCGGCGGCGAACCGGCGGTGTATCAGTATTGCAAAGCCGTATTTGATGATATTTCGCTGCCTGAAGGCACCCTGTATGTCGGCGGACCCGGCGCAGGGCATTTTACCAAAATGGTGCACAACGGCATCGAATACGGAATGATGCAGGCCATTGCGGAGGGTTTTGAAGTGCTGGAACATTCGGAATACGACATTGATTTTCAGAAAGTTGCAGCGCTTTGGAACCACGGTTCTGTGGTGCGCTCCTGGCTCATGGAACTCACCGCCAACGCTTTCTCCAAAGACCCGAAACTCGACTCGATCCGCGGCGTCATGCACGCATCCGGCGAGGGAAAATGGACGCTCGAAACAGCGCTCGACCTCGGCGTACCCACCCCTGTTATCGCGCTTTCGCTGATGATGCGCTACCGCTCCCAGCAGGCCGATACCTTCTCCGGAAAAGTAGTGGCGGCGCTGCGGAATGAGTTTGGGGGGCACGCGGTGGAGAAGAAATGATGAGTTATGAATGATGAATGATGAATGATGAATGATGAATGATGAATGATGAATGATGAAAAAAATTATAATTTTTTGTAAATCAATATTTTAAACCAAAAAAAATGAAATTAACCTCACCTGTCAGGCCAAATATTCATCATTCATCATTCATAACTCATCATTCATAACTCATCGTTCATCATTCCGCATGATTCTCCTGCTCCTCAGTATCGCCCTCCTGCTGGCTCTGATCATTCTGGTCCGGCTCAATGCATTTATAGCATTGATTATCACTACTTTATTTGTTGGTTTGGCCAAAGGAATGCCGCCTTCCGAGGTGGTCAAGTCGCTGCAAAATGGCATAGGCAGCACCCTGGGCGGATTGGTAATGGTGCTGGCATTCGGTATTATCCTCGGTAGCATCCTGGCTGAAACCGGGGCCGCACAGGTGATAGCCGAGCGATTGTTGCGGGTTTTTGGTATGAAACGTGCGAATTGGGCGATCCTGATCACAGGTTTTGTGGTGGGTGTTGCAATGTTTTACAACGCCGGATTTGTGATCCTGGCGCCTCTGGTGTTCACCGTTGCTGCTGTTTCCGGGCAATCGCTGGTTCCGTTGGCTATTTCGATGGCTGCGCCCTTATCTGTGACGCACGGCTTTTTGCCGCCGCATCCGGGTGCTACCGCAGTGGCCAATTTGTTCAGTGCTGATCTGGGCCGGACGCTTTTACTGGGATTTGTTATCGCCATTCCAACCATCGTTACGGCGGGTATCTTATTTCCAAAATTATTAAAAAACATAACTGCCAATCCGCCCGCGGGTTTGTTCCAGGTGAGCAAAATGGACCCGGCGGCGCTGCCGGGTTTCCCTAAAAGTCTGCTGATTGCCCTCACTCCCGTTGTATTAATGGCCCTGTCCACCATCATTGAATTGAATTTTCCCGGTGCGGGAGAGACATACACCTGGCTGAAATTTGCAGGCGATCCGGGCATTTCCATGATGATTTCTGTCATGCTGGGACTTTTGTTTTTAGGGCAAAATGCCTTATTCCCAAATGCTAATTTATTGAAATCCAGTGTATTGCTCGATAAATCGGCCACTGCCATGGGCGCCGGCGCAACCCTGTTGCTGGTGGTGGCTGCCGGCGGCGCTTTTAAACAGATATTGGTTGACAGCGGTATCGGTAAAGAACTGGCGGATCAACTGACCGGCCTGCCGATTTCACCCCTGTTGCTCGGCTGGTGTATTGCAACCCTGTTGCGCATTGCCGTCGGGTCCGCCACCGTTGCGGCCATGACGGCTGCGGGTATTGTGCAGCCGCTGGTAGCTGCCGGCGGGGCTTCACCTGAACTAATGACGCTTGCCGTCGGCGCGGGCAGCCTGATGTGCTCGCATGTGAATGATACCGGATTCTGGATGTTCAAAGAGTGGTTCGGGCTTAGTTTGCGCGATACCTTCCGCTCCTGGACGGTGATGGAAACGATTGTGGGGATCATGGGATTGATCGGGGTTCTTTTGCTGGATCTGTTCTGAGATTAAATGGAAAAAATCCGTGTCTCATCCGTTCAATCCGTGTTCCTTTTTAATCCAAAAATCCCAGTTCCAAAAAACGCACCCCCAAACACGAAACACCACACACCCTTATGCGCATTGCCATCGACATCGGTACTACCAACATAAAAGCCGTCGCAGTCAGCGGGGCCGGAACCGTATTGGCCGTATCTGAGCGCCAAAACGCTACCCAGAGCCCACAACCCGGCTGGCAGGAACAAGATCCCGAGGCCGTTTTTCAATATGTGGTAGAAGTGCTCGCAGAAGTTTGGGCTGCATCCAGCGTTCAGGAATCCTTGACCGGCGTTATCTTTTCGTCGGCCATGCACGGACTGATGGCCGTTGATTCGAAGGGTAAACCCTTGACAAACATCCTGTTATGGTCGGATATGCGGGCCGATGCCATTGCCAGGTCGTTGCGGCAGGGTAGGGAAGGCATGGACATTTATCGCCGCACCGGGGTGCCCATTCATGCGATGTCGCCTTTGTGCAAACTGATGTGGCTGCGGCAAAACCAGCCGGATATTTTCCAAAAAACGCATCAATTTCCGGACATTAAATCCTACGTATGGTTTCGGCTGACGGGTGAATTCAGGTCCGATGTTTCTGTCGCGTCGGCTTCCGGTTTATTGAATATCGGGCAGCAAGGCTGGGATGCACAGGCCCTGGAAATGGCAGGTATTGCTGCCGCACAACTGCCGAAGCCGGTGTCGCCTGCTTATACTGCCGGCGTTTTACCGGAAATAGCGGCGCAATGGGCATTACCTGCAGAAGTTCCTTACATGATCGGCGCCAGCGACGGCGCTTTGGCCAATATCGGTTCCGGCGCAACTGAAACCGGGCAAACAGCGGTAACGATCGGCACCAGTGCGGCCATACGGACGGTAAGCGTCACGGCTTTGTTAGACGCTTCCATGCGCACTTTTTGTTACCGTCTGGATGAAAACCGCTTCATCGTCGGCGGCGCCAGCAACAACGGTACCAATGCCCTGGAGTGGTTGCGCCATTCGGTGTTTCAATCGCCCTTGTCGGCAGAAGTATTTGCTAATCAGGCGGTTAGCGTTCCTGCTGCCGCTGAAGGATTGTTGTTTTTGCCGTACCTGCTGGGGGAAAGGGCGCCACTCTATAATGCGCAGGTTTGTGGTAGTTTTCAGGGCATGACTGTCCGGCACCGGCAGGCGCATTTTGTGCGGGCCGCGATGGAAGGTGTTTTGTTCAATGTAAAAATGATTGCCGAGGCCTTGGAAACGCATTGCCCGATCAATACCCTCCACGCCGGCGGCGGCTTTTCCCGCAATCCGCTTTGGGTGCAAATGCTGGCAGATATTTTTCAAAAAACGGTGATCCTGCCCGATGAAAAGATAGATGCTTCACTTTTGGGCGCGCTGCTTTTTGCAGCACAAGCAACCGGATCAGCTCAAACGGCTGAAACCCGGAGCCAAACGGTCATCGAACCCAATACGGCGAATGCGCAGGTGTACGAGGAGGCTTTTCAAAAGTTTAAAGCGCTGGTTTTGAGGGTTGATTAACCACATATTTTTTTCACCACATAGGCACATAGTTTTCTCACATAGATCACATAGATTTTAGCGTACTCTACACTATGTGAACTATGTGAGAAAACTATGTGCCTATGTGGTGAGAAAAAATATCTACTTAGGTGTTTACTATATCTACCTACTTTTGCCCCACTCACGACTCACGACTCACCACTCACGATTCACCACTCACCACTCACGATTCACGATCCATGGTTCTGCTCGACGGGAAACTGCTTTCCGACAATATTAAATCCGAACTCGCCGCCGAAGTTGACATTTTGCGCGAACGCGGCGGCAAAATCCCCCATTTGGCAGCCGTATTGGTCGGCGAAAACCCGGCCAGCCAGGTATATGTCAATTCCAAAATCAAGTCCTGCGAGCAGGTCGGTTTCAAAAGCACCATGATCCGGCGCCCGGCAGAAACGACGGAAGCGGAGTTGCTCGAAATTGTTCAGGGCTTGAACAATGACCCCGATGTTGACGGATTTATCGTGCAATTGCCCCTGCCCAAACATATCAACGAGGAAAAAATCACCCTGGCTATTGACCACCGCAAGGACGTGGACGGTTTTCACCCGGTCAATTTCGGGCGCATGGCGCAGGGATTGCCCGCGTTTTTGCCTGCCACACCGTATGGGATTATTGAAATGCTGCGCCGCTACAACATCGAAACTGCCGGTAAACACTGTGTGGTGGTTGGTCGCTCCAATATTGTAGGCACACCGATCAGTATTTTATTGTCGCGCAAGGGCTATCCCGGCGACTGCACCGTAACCCTGACCCACTCGCGCACCCGCGACCTGCCCGGCGAAGTGCGCCGCGCTGATATTGTGGTGGCGGCCATCGGAATACCCAATTTTATCCAGGGCGACTGGGTAAAAGAAGGCGCCGTAGTGATCGATGTGGGCATCAACCGCATAGAAGATGAAAGCCGAAAGTCGGGTACCCGGCTCGTGGGGGATGTTGATTTTGAAGCCGTTGCGCCGAAATGCAGCCATATTACGCCTGTTCCGGGCGGGGTGGGCCTGATGACTGTGACGGCCTTGCTGATGAATACGCTGAAGGCTTGTCGGAAGGAGATTTATGCCTAGAGGTGTTTGGTGTTTGGTGTTTGGTGTTTGGTGTTTGGGGCGCTCCGCCTTTGGCAACTGTGGGTAATTTGGCCAAAATACACACAGTCGCCAAAGGCGGAGCGCCCCAAACACTAAACACCAAACACTAAACACCAAACACCAAAACACACCATTCACCCTTCCAAATGCCCTTTCCACGAAACGGGCATTTTTTTATGCCTTTTACTGTGCACTTTCGGGCCGGGATGCATCTTGCATAATATCTTATTTCAAATCCAATTTTCTCCACTGGCGTAGTCAACCCGGTCTGAATTTGTGTGCCGCACATTCAGCATTGGCATTGCTGTGTCCAAAAATCAATTTACCATGAAAATCTTTCTGTTGATGCTGGCCGGATTTTGTAGTTCGGCGCTGCTTTTTGCACAAAACAATACCTTTTTACAAGGAACCATTACCGAAGAAGGCACCGGCGAGACGCTCATCGGAGCCTCCGTAAAAATCTTCAAAGGCCCTGATTTAATCAAAGGCGCTGTAACCGATTACGACGGACATTACCGGGTGCAACTGGATCCTGGTATTTATGATGTGGAAGTAAATTTTACCGGCTATACCACTAAAAAAACGACGGGTGTGAAAGTGCTGGAAGGGAAAATAAATACTTTTGGCTGTGCTTTGTCAAGCACTGCAACGCTGGATGAAGTAGTGATCACATCTTACAAGGTGCCATTAATTGAGCAGGATAATACGAGTAGCGGGCTAGTCATCACCTCCCATGAAATTCAATCTTATCCAGCGGCTAAACCAATGCCTTCCAACCGACCCGCTAAAGAGCGGCGAACAAAATTTACGCCACCTGTTGTAAAAAAAGACGAGGAAGTGATGGAAGCACTTCAAGAACCGGAACCCCATGATATTGCCACGCACGACGAATCTCCTGAAAATTACACGCATATCGTTGAAAATCAATTCCTGCAGGCCACTGCCAATCCTGTTTCCACCTTTTCCATCGATGTTGATGGCGCGGCCTACGCCAACGCGCGCCGTTTTTTGAACATGGGCCAGTTGCCACCCCGGGATGCCGTACGCGTCGAAGAGTTTGTCAATTATTTCGACTACCAGTACAAACAGCCGACCGATGGAAAACCATTTGCAGTGCATACCGAACTGGCCAAATGCCCCTGGGCCCCCGAACACCATTTATTATCCGTGGGTTTGCAGGGCAGGGAAATTGCAACAGGCCAGTTGCCGCCCTCTAATTTTGTTTTTCTGGTCGACGTATCCGGCAGCATGGACGAACCCAACAAGTTACCGCTGGTACAGTCCTCCCTGCTGATGCTGACCGAATACCTGCGTCCGGAGGATCATGTGGCATTGGTGGTATATGCCGGTGCGGCGGGCCTGGTTTTGCCATCCACACCTGGAAATCAAAAGGAAAAAATAAAAGCGGCTATTCAGGGCCTGGGTGCGGGCGGAAGTACGGCAGGCGCGGAGGGTATTCAGTTGGCCTACAATACCGCCAGAACCAATTTTGTGAAGAGAGGTAATAACAGGGTGGTGCTGTGCACCGACGGCGACTTCAATGTGGGTATCAGCGATGATGCGTCTTTGATACAACTGATTGAAAAAGAACGGGAAAGCGGCATTTTTCTGACTGTAATGGGGTTTGGGATGGGCAATTACCAGGATGCCAAAATGCAGCAACTGGCTAATAAAGGCAATGGAAACCACGCCTATATCGATCAGTTGGCGGAGGCAAAAAAGGTGTTGATCAATGAGTTTGGCGGCACCCTGTTCACCATTGCAAAAGATGTAAAAATCCAGATCGAATTTAACCCCGCCAAGGTGGCTGCCTATCGCCTCATCGGTTATGAAAACCGGATGCTGGCACGGGAGGATTTTGACGACGACACGAAAGATGCGGGCGAGATGGGCGCCGGACATCGCGTCACGGCGCTGTATGAAATTATACCGGCGGGACAGGATATTCCCGTGGCAAGTACGAATGGCGACCTGAAATATCAAAAAACAAAACTTTCAGCAGCATCTAAAGGCGCCGACCTGCTGACCCTGAAGTTGCGGTACAAACAACCCAAAACATTTGCTTCCAGCGAATTGATACAAACAGTAGTATTGGATAAGCCGGCATCTACCATGAGTGAAGCACTGACACTGGCTGCAGCAGCCGCTTCTTTTGCTATGGTGCTTCGCAATTCCACCTATAAAGGTACTGCCACGTTTCAATCCGCACTTTTACTGGCAAAAACAGCGGCAAAAAACGACCCTTTGGGTTATCGGGCTGAGTTGTGCAGGTTGATTGAAAAGGCGGAGGCGATCAGGTGAGTGTATGGTGTTTAGTGTTTAGTGTTTGGGGCGCTTCGATTTTGGCAATTGTGTGAAATTCGGCCAAAACACACACAGTTGCCAAAATCGAAGCGCCCCAAACACTAAACACCAAACACCAAACACGGGCCAAGGGCGGAGCGCCCCAAACACTATACACCATACACTAAACACTAAAAAAATGCGGGCGACAAAGCTTTCGCTTCGGTCGCCCGCAATATTGCAAACAGGGTGTTCCTTCTTCTTATTTCAGGTTGAATGCGCCGGTACCTACGAGGTAACCTTTGTTGTAAATTTCAACAGCGTATTTACCTTTTACGAAATTCTGGCCTGGCTGCCATGCACCGCATACTTCGGTTTCACCGTTGGAGTAGTTGCAGGTAGCAGTGGTGGTGTAGCGGAATTCCGATTCGTTGCGCTTGTCATTGGCAACACCTGAACCAAGGCTTTCAATGGCCAAAGGTGCGCCGGTTGGGTCAACAATGCGGAGGTAGAAAGTCTCTTCACCGGCAGGAACCACTTCATTCGGTTCGGTTGTGAAGCAGATATTCAGTTTGTCCACATTTTTGGCTTTGCTTTTTGCCTTCTCTTTACCGCTGCTTTTAACTGTAACTGCTTTGGTCGTGATGTTTCTCACGCGGATGGCAGAAGCAATGTCTACTTTTTTAGACAATTGGGCGCGTTCTGATTCCAGGGCAGTTTTTTCGGAGATTAAAGCGGCTTTAGCGCTGCCTTCTTCCTGCAATTTGCTTTGCGTTTCATTCAGGGAAGCGCTCAATTCCTGGGTTTGGGTAGTCAGTTGCGTGTTGGTTTCGGTCAGAATCCCTACTTGTTTTTTCAGGTCTTCAATCTGAACCAGGAATTCATTTTTCTGACGTTCCAGGCTGGCCATGCCACCTTTATAATCTTTATTGCTGCGGATCAAACCTGCAATCTGGTTTTTGGAAGTTTCCAGTTCCTGCAATTGCTGGTTGATTTTCGCATCCAGTTCAGCATTGATACCTTTTTGTTGTTCCAGTTGTGTAACAGCCTCATTGTATTTCAGATCCAACTCGGTGAAAGCATCTTTCTGCTGCGTGAGTTCCATGGTAGTGGAATCCAGTTGTTTGCTGGTGTTGTATTTGCTCACCAAAAGGAAGACACACAAGCCGAGGAGTGCGGCAATCGCGACGCCCATAATGGTCGTCATACGCTTCTGATTGTTTGGTTCGTTATTGCCGTAATTAGGGGTTGCGGGCTGATTGAAATTGGTGGGTGTGCTCATAATTATTTGAAAAGTGTGTGAAAGGTTTAACGTAAATTCGTTTGAAGTGCAATTGGTTTCAGGGGCGGTATTTCTGTATGCGTATGTTTGCTTTGTTTGTGTATCGCTGTATTTGCGATTGTTGCAGATAAAACCGCTTTTGGCTCGCTTTATTGCCCGCAAGTTATTGTGACTTATTGAAAATATTTTTTGAAAAAAACGCAACTAGTTGATTATCAACGTTAAAGAATTTTAAATAAATAATATTTACTGAAAATTACCTCGAAAACCTCTATGCTCGGATGAAGGGTGAATACCTATCTTTGTGTCGGGGTTTTCACGGATACCCGGGAGGAATAACACTAAGGCTCCGGATTAAAAGGCAGTGGGCAACGAACAAAAAACAATACAATCACTCTAAATACATCTGCATGTCTGCATTTGACACCTACGATTTACACAATATTCTTTTCCTCGACATTGAAACCGTGCCGGGTTTTGCCGAATTTGAAGAAATGAGCGAGGAATTACAGGAACTCTGGGGCATTAAGTGCCGCTCGATCCTGCGCAAACCGGCCGACGAGGAAATCAGTTACGATGAAATGGCCGAACTCTTTCGCCTGAGAGCGGGCATTTATGCCGAGTTTGCCAAAATTGTGTGCATTTCGGTGGGGTTTATAACACGCCAGCCGGGCAGCGACGAACCTTTGCTGCGCCTCAAGTCGTTCAGCAACCACCTCGAAGCCAGTATCCTGGATGATTTCAGCGAAGTGTTGTCCAAACATTTCAACAACCCCGACAAATTTGCTCTCTGCGGCCACAATATCCGCGAGTTCGATGTTCCATACATCTGTCGGCGTATGATGATCAACCAACTCGCGCTGCCTAAAATGATCGATATCGCAGGCAAAAAGCCCTGGGAGACCAAACACATGCTCGATACCATGGAAATGTGGAAATTCGGCGACATCAAAAACTACACTTCGCTGCGACTGCTGACGGCTGTGTTCGATATTCCTTCACCCAAAGACGACATCAGCGGCGCCGATGTGGCCGGGGTGTATTGGGAAGAACGCGACCTGGATCGCATTGCTACCTATTGTGAAAAGGACGTGCTGGCGACGGTGCAATTGTTTTTGCGGATGAAACGGTTGCCGCTGCTGAGAAATGATCAGATCGTTGTCGTCAGATAAATCCGATATTTGCGCCCATTATGAGAAATCACTTAGTAGCACCTTCCATGCTGGCCGCCGATTTTACCCGGCTGGCCGAAGAAATAGACATGGTCAACCGCAGCGAGGCCGACTGGTTTCACCTCGACGTGATGGATGGCCGTTTTGTGCCGAATATCACCTTCGGCATGTTTATCATCGAAGCAATTGGGCGGCTGGCCCGCAAACCGCTGGATGTCCACCTGATGATCGTAGAGCCGGAAAAATACATCGAATCGTTCCGGAAGGCCGGCGCGGAAGTGATTACGGTTCATGCGGAAGCCTGTCCGCACCTGCACCGCACCATCCACCAGATCAAGGAATGCGGCGCCAAGGCGGGCGTGGCCCTGAACCCGCATACGCCGATCCAGATTTTAGAAAACGTGATCGAACACATCGACCTGGTTTGTATCATGTCGGTGAACCCTGGTTTCGGCGGCCAGAAGTTTATTTACCAGACCCTGCCGAAAGTCAGGCAGTTGAAAGAAATGATCGACACCTATAATAGTATGGCGTTGATTGAAATAGATGGCGGCGTGGGGCTGCACAATGCCGAATCGCTGTTGCAGGCCGGCGCTGATGTGCTCGTGGCCGGCAGCAGCGTGTTTGCCGCAAGCGACCCGGAGGCAACGATCAGGCAGTTAAAAGCGTTTAAAGCGGGGTTTGATTTTTAGGTTGATGAGGGTTTATAAGGTTGATGAGGTTGATATACATCCACTCGAAAAATAACTCATTTTACTGTTTTTCGATTTGATGTATATCAACCTCATCAACCTTATAAACCCTCATCAACCCTCATCAACCTTCATCAACCTTTGAATGAAAAAGATAGACAAACTACTCCTCACCAGTTTCATCGGCCCCTTTGCGGTGTCCTTTTTTATCGCGCTTTTCGTACTGATTATGCAGTTTTTATGGCTGTACATCGACGACATTGCGGGTAAAGGGGTGAGCATATTTATCATGCTCGAACTGATTGGTTATTTGTCTATTTCCACTTTCCCGATGGCGTTGCCTATTGCGGTGCTGATTGCATCGGTGATGGTGCTGGGCAACCTGGCCGAGCGCTACGAATTGTCCAGTATGAAATCGGCGGGTGTGCCGCTGATTCGCATCATGCGTTCGCTGATTTTTTGTGCGGCGGGCATCGGTTTGTTCTCTTATATCTGTTCCGACTTTATTATCCCGATTTCCAACCTGGAATTCAAATCGAGGCTCTACGATATTCGCCGACAAAAACCGGCCCTAACCCTGGAAAAAGGCGTGTTTAATGAAGATTTCCGCCAGTTTGTGATCAAAATTGGCAGCAAAGAGGAAGACGGAGAGACGATTGGCGATATTATGATTGAAGACCAGACGAATATCGGGCAGGTGAAATTCAATCAGATTCTGGCAGACAGCGGCCAGATGTACACGACCAGGGACAAGCGTTTTTTTGTAATGAACCTTTTTAACGGCACCCAATACCAGGAGCCGGGCAACCAGGGTGCGACGCCGCAAAAGCAGAAATTTCCTTTTATCCGCACCAATTTCAAGTCCCTGACCAAAGTATGGGATATGCGGGAATTCGAGATGGTGAGTACGGATAAGGATCGGTTCAGCCAGCAGCGCTCCATGTTGAGTATGAATCAGTTGCGGGTCAATATGGACTCTTTGCAATTATCCATGCAGGCCAGCAGGCAGGCTTTTGCGGATGATATGCTGACCAATTTGAAACGTCCGCTGGTGAAGCCGGTACCCGCCATTCCGCCGACGCCGGCTTATGTGCAACAGAATAAAGTTAAAGGAAAACTGAAAATCACCACGCCGAAGGTGCAGCCGGAACCGCAACGCCCTGCCAGGGCCAGGCTCCCGAAACAGGAAATTACAAAACCACTCACCGAATACGCCGATTTTGCACAGGTTTTCGGGGCGGAATACCGCCCTGCATTGCAGAAAGAAGCAGTTACAAGGGTTAAACTGACCAAAAATGCGTTGGAAACCCGCAAAAACCAGGTCGATGCACGCCGAAAGGAATTTGTAAAAACCGGCTATGAATTGTTCACGAAATACAGTTTTGCCCTGGTTTGTTTTATTTTCCTGTTTATCGGCGCGCCCATGGGCGCTATTATCCGTAAAGGCGGTTTCGGATATCCTATCCTGGTTTCTATTATTTTCTTCGTCATCTTTATCGTGCTGACCATCGTGTGCCGGAAACTGGCGGAATCCTATATTATGACGCCTTTCTGGGCGGCTATGGTGCCGTGTATCATTTTGATCCCGGTTGGGATTTTCCTGACCCGGAAAGCCATGAATGACTCCCAACTGTTCAGCACCGACCGGATTGACCGCCTGTGGCAATGGCTCATGGCGCGCCTGGAACAAAGAAAAACGAAAATAGCATGAAGGGCATTTGGGAGAACAAATGGTTTGCTGTTCCGGTACTGATTTTCCTGGTCGTTGGCACTTTTTTACTTTATACCATACCTTATGGCGATGAAATTCTCTTTTTTAATGCCTGGCGCGTAGAACCTTTTAATACCATTTTTCGCTGGTGTACGATCCTTGGGGAGGTTTTTGTCTACATCGCACTGGGCATTGCAGCGCTGCTCTGGCGTTATCGTTTTACAGTATTGATAGCATTGTCCGGCCTTTTTATCCTTCCACTCGGCTATGCCCTGAAAGATCAGATTGCGATAGACCGCCCGAAAACGTACTTTGAAAAACAGGGCGTTTATGGAGATGTGGTGGTGGTGCCGGAAGTGAAATTGAACAGCGGGCGCACCAGTTTCCCTTCCGGCCATACGTTGTCGGCTTTTACCTTGTACAGCATGTTAAGCCTGATTGCCGGACGCAAACATGCCCGCTGGGGACTCCTGTTTGCCTTACTGGCCATTGCGGTAGGTATTTCCCGGATATTTCTGGTGCAACATTTTTTGGCCGATATCCTGGCCGGGGCCGTTGCCGGTCTGGTCTGCGCGCAGTTCATCTGGTGGCTCAACGGACGCGCGTTTTTTCAGCGCATGACTTTTCTGGATGCGGGGATTAGAAAAAATGATGAACGATGAATGATGAACGATGAATATTTGACCCGACAGGTGAAGTGAATTTTGTTTTGTTTCTTTTAAAATGTTGATTTTCATCATTCATCATTCATCATTCATCATTCATCATTCATCATTCATCATTCATCATTCATCATTCATCATTCATCATTCATCATTCCTCATCCCTCATCCCTGCTGAGTCCCTCATTCCTCTCAAAAACGCAATGATCTCCTCCCACTGCTCCGGCCTGAACGCCGTCCATGCGCCGTGCTTCCGAAACCAGGTGGCTTGCCGTTTGGCGTAGTTGCGCGAATGTTGTTTGATTTTATCAACCGCTTCCTGATACGTGGTGTTTCCATCAAAATAGTCGAAAAATTCTTCATAACCCACCGTGCGTAAAGCGCTGAGGTGGCGGTAAGGCAATAATGAACGGGCTTCCGCTTCCAGTCCCGCTGCCAGCATTTGGTCTACCCGTTCTTCGATGCGGGCGTATAATTCATTGCGTGGCAAATCCAGTAACAGGTAGACCGGAATAAAAGAACGCTCGTTTTTGCCCTGGCCCAAAAACGAAGAGAAGGGTAGTCCTGATGCGTAACAAACTTCCAAAGCACGCCGGAGCCGTGCCGGATTTTGCCGGTCGACACTGGCGTAATAGACGGGGTCTAAGCGTTGTAATTCCGCCTGAAGCCAGTCCAAGCCCAGCGATTCCACTTTTTCCGACACCATTTTTTTGGTTTCAGCGGTAACTTCCGGGAAATAATCCAGGCCTTCACATACCGCCTGGAGGAACAATCCCGAGCCGCCGACGAGAATAGCCACGTCGTGTTCCTGGAAAATACGATCCAGTGTAGCCAATGCTTCCCGTTCAAAATCGCCGACGCTAAAATCTGCTGTAACAGACAGACTATCAATGAAATGATGCGGTGCAGTCTGCAATTCTGTCGCGGAAGGTTTGGCTGTTCCGATGCTCATTTCCCGGTAAAACTGCCGGCTGTCAGCAGATAGAATCTCCGTGCCGAAGTGCTGCGCCAGCCTGATCGCCAGCGCCGTTTTTCCGGTAGCCGTGGCGCCGCCGACGACAATCAGGTACTTGGAACGTACATTTTTCATCGGGGCGAAGAAAACGAAGGATTTACTTACTTGCTCTATCTGAACGAAACTATTTTTACGCCATGAAATATATCCATATCCGTAAAAGCGACGGCCTCACGTATTGGCTGATGGAACCGTTTTTACACCTTACGTACTGGTGCCTTTTCCGAAAAGTTTACCTGCACAACATCGCAGGCATCCCCTCCGACAAACCCGTGCTGATTGCCGCCAACCACCCAACGGCATTTGTTGACCCGATTGCCTTGTGTATTTACCTGGATCCGCCGATTTACAATATGACGCGAGGCGATATATTTCAGCGGCCCTGGGCACGCAAAATGCTGGAAGACGTCAATATGTTTCCGGTATTCAGGATGCGCGACGGCTATACGGGCCGGGAGCGTAACGATGGCGTTTTTGAATTTTGTCAGAGCAAACTGCTAAAAAAACAGGTCGTAGCCGTTTATGTGGAAGGCGAACACCACCTGGATAAACAGGTTAAACCCGTTCAGAAAGGTTTGTCGCGCATTGCTTTCGGCACTTACCAGAACCATGCCCCGGAGGACCTGCAAATTATTCCGGTAGGCAGTAATTATATCTACGGCGACCGCACGCGGGATGAGTTAAAGTTGCTCGTCGGCGCTCCGATTTTTGTTAAAGATTATTGGGAGGCTTATCAGTTAAACCCAGCGGTTGCGACCAACCGACTCAACGCAGACATCGAAAAAGCCTTAAAATCACTTTGTTACCACATTGAAAAGCCAGAAGACAGCGCGATGGCCGAACAATTGCTGCTGCTGCTGCGCAATGATTTTCCAGCCCGTTTATTACCCGTGGTAGAAGTGGGCAACCAACTTTTTGTACAGGAAAAACAACTGCTGGATCGCTTGAATGAGATGCCGGAAATGCCCAAAAATGAACTAAAACAACAAGTGGCGTCTTACTTTTCGGCCCTGGAACAGGCCGGACTGACAGATGCGGGCCTGCGCCATCCTCAACAGGGGAGCGCCGTGTGGATTGCCTTTTTGGTTTTATTCGCCCTGCCTGCCGGGATGGGATTCATAGTCGGTTGGCCGTTTCGTTTTTTCGCCCGCCGAATTGTCCAGAAATCGGTGAAAAAGCGCGAATTTGTTACCAGTGTGCTGATGGGACTGGCTACGGTGACAGGTGTGTTTGCGGGCGTGATAATATTGCTGGTCGGATTATTCGCAGCCCAGCCCTGGCTGCTCTCGCTGGTGTTGTTAGCGCCTTTGCTGGGTTGGTTTTCTTTTTTTTACCGCGATATCCGATGGCGTTTTGTGGCGGCCCGAAAAGCAAGCCGGCATCCTGAACGGGCGGCCTTGTTGCAGCAACGTGCAGCGATTAAGTTTTTATAGAGCGCATTTGACTTACAGTCTCTACTTTTGCCATCCAAATTTAAATTAACAAAACACATCATGGGAAAAATACGCGCTGCTATTACGGGCGTTCACGGTTGGGTACCAAAAGACCGGCTGACCAATTTTGATCTTGAAAAAATGGTGGATACCAATGACGAGTGGATTGTATCCCGCACGGGCGTCCGCGAACGCCGCATCCTGCGTACGCCGGGATGGGCTACCAGCGATATGTGTGCAGAAGCGGTAAAAGGGCTGCTCGAAAAAACAGGCGTAAAACCGGGTGAAATAGATATGATTATCGTAGCGACGGTTACCGCCGATATGGTATTTCCCGATACTGCCAACACGGTTTGTGATAAAGTCGGCGCTAAAAACGCATTCGGTTACGACATCAACGCCGCCTGCTCGGGCTTCCTGTTCGCATTGGCTACCGGCGCACAGTTCATTCAGTGTGAGACCTATAACAAGGTAATTGTAGTAGGCTCCGATATGATGTCGTCTATTATTGACTACACGGATCGCAATACCTGCGTTATTTTCGGAGACGGCGCGGGGGCTGTGCTGCTCGAACCCAGAAAAGACGGCAATGGCATCCAGGATTTTGTGTTGCGCGGCGATGGCTCCGGCCGCACCATGCTGAATATGAAAGCGGGCGGATCACTGCATCCTGCAAGTGCGGAAACCGTCGCAAATCGCGAACACTACGCCTGGCAGGATGGTAAACGCGTGTTTGTTCACGCGGTGAAAGGGATGACCAGCACGGTGGAAGACCTGCTGCGCCGCAATAAACTGACCACCGATGATGTGAGCTGGGTAGTGCCACACCAGGCCAATATGCGCATCATTACTTCTGTGGCCGAACACCTGCATTTTCCCATGGAAAAGGTCATGGTGAACATCGAAAAATACGGTAACACCACTGCGGCTACCCTGCCGCTTTGTTTGTGGGAATATGAGCCGCGCCTGCACAAAGGCGACAATATTGTACTGACCGCTTTCGGCGGCGGCTTTACCTGGGGATCGTTGCTGTTGAAGTGGGCGTACTAAAGTGCGAAGTCCACAGTGCGAAGTGCGAAGTCCGTAGAGTACACCGTCCACAGTGCGAAGTCCATAGTGCGAAGTGCGAAGTCTGTAGAGTACGAAGTCCACAGTGCGAAGTGCGAAGTCTGTAGAGTA
>JALHMA010000080.1 GCA_022844265.1 Saprospiraceae bacterium
AAAAACCACAGCATTTGCATAAAAGTGATCTTGCCAGCGCGCGGGTGTTTGTACACCAGTTTGTTGGATAATGCTTCGGGCAATTGTTCAAAAAAAACTTCCCAGTCTGCGCGCGCCTGCTCCCAGCGTTGGCGGGTATCTGCCAGGGTAGCATATTCCGGCAGTTTTTCGGTGCCGATGGCCACCGGCGCTTTGAATTTAATGGGCGATGCGAGAGAGGCCCACAATAATAAACTTCGCATGCGCGCCGACCAGTTGTTGTTGTCAAAATCGCTGGTAAAACCCATTTTTTTCCTGATGTAAGACATCGAATATTCCTCGCTGAGGATCAGGTGGTGCATGGTCTGGATAGCCGACCAACCGCCATCGGCAGGTTTTTGGTTCAGGCGTTTATCGTCATATGCAGCAAGTTCCTGCAAGAGCGCCTGCACCATTTTAGTGTACCGTTTATTACGGGAAATAATAGAAGATTTCATTTGACAAATAATTGATTTTCAATATTTTAAAACTAAGTACTCAAAATTGAATGTTGTTAAAAACAACACGACAACCTGACTGTTTTTGCGTTTACAATTATGGCTTTTTACCTTTTTCCTCCCCTGCTATGAGGCCAAAGTGCTATATTTTTTTCATTTTTGCACCCCGGTGAATAGTGTTTGGTGTTTGGTGTATAGTGTTTGGACAGCTTCGCTCTTGGCGGTGTTTAGTATTTGGTGTTTTGTGTTTGGAGCGCATTGCGTTTGGCAATAGTGTGTGGCTCAGGCGAAACATCCCAAACACAAAACACCAAATACTAAACACCGCCAAGAGCGAAGCTGTCCAAACACTATACACCAAACACCAAACACCAAAAACTATAGACTTATGTATGATACCCGAAATCTGTTGTTGGTGTTGTTGTGCCTGGCCATTCAACCATTGGTGTTATGTGGTCAAGATATGTTCCAACCCAAAAATTGTATGACGGTGGTCGCCGGAGCCGGTGAAGATGTGCCTTTGCTGCTGCAACGATACGGGCTTTCCGATTTTTCCTGCAACATTACCCAGTTTTTTAAAATAAATAAACTGAAGGAAGATTACCGGCTAAAAAACGGAGCGACCTACAAACTGCCGCTTTGGGTAATTCCGTATAATGGTAAAAGTATTCGGACAACGCTCCAGATAGACGACTGGAAAACGGCCAAACGCATCGAAACATTTAATATAAATGCCCGGAAATCAGGCCTGCGCACCGATAATTTTATAGAAAGCAAAAAACTCTGGGTGCCGTTTCACGAGATAAAATGCGAGGATACGGACGGGGCTTCTATTGCGGCAAAAACGGCTACTGCGAAAATTGTGGCGGCGGGGCAGGAAGCGATTTCAGGAGAAACCAGCGCAAAAGGCAACCGCGTCTTCCCGATTTTCGGCCCGAAATACGCCAAAACCCCTTTGGCAAGTTCCCGTTTGAAAGGAAAGGTTTACTACCTGATTAGTGGGCACGGCGGCCCGGATCCGGGAGCGCAAGGCAAACGCGCGGGGCATACGTTGTGCGAAGACGAATACGCTTATGATGTGACGTTGCGCCTGTTGAGGCTTTTGATCAGCCACGGCGCCACGGCGTATATGATCGTCCGGGATGGCAATGACGGCATTCGCGATGAAAACTTTTTATCCTGTGATAAAGATGAATTCGTGTGGGGAAACCTGGTCATACCGAGGGGACAGAAAGAGCGTTTGCAACAGCGCACTGATTTGGTCAATCAATTGACGGAGAAACATTTACGGGCCGGACAGCGCGACCAAACGGTCATCGAGATTCACGTAGATTCCCGCAGCCGCGATGCCAAAACCGACGTATTCTTTTACTACCGGCCCGAAAGCCAGAAAAGCAAAGACCTGGCGCAACACGTTCACCGTACTTTTCTGGAAAAATACATGAAACTGCGCGGCCAACGCGGCTACAATGGCACGGTTTCTCCACGCTATCTGTTTACCCTGAAAGAAACCACCTGCGAGCGTGCCGTTTATATCGAACTCGCCAATATTCGCAATGACTGGGATCAGCAACGCCTGGTTATCAAAAACAACCGCCTGGCTTTAGCCAACTGGCTTTTTCACGCGCTGACCACGCATTGATTTTCGTGTTACTTCGGAACAATTTCCGTTTTTTCACCAAAATAATGGGCAAATTTGGCCATTTCTTCCGCCAAATCCTTGTTCTGCGTTGCTTTCAAATAGGTCTGGCTTAGCGAACGCAATATCTGGTACATAAACCGATCCATTTCCAGTACCTGCATTTCTTTGGTCCACAAGTCAATGCGCAGCGTATCGCGGTGATCTTTGTCAAACAATGCAATAGCAATGGCCTTACATTCTTCCAGGGCTCCGTTGTTGCGGTCGCTGGCGCCCCATTCAATTTTTGTCGGCACCTGTTCGGCATTCAGGCCTACCCGGATCGTGATATCGCTCGATTTTACTATTTCGTTGTTCTCCATGATGTGTTCAAAAAAATATTGCGGAAAATGAGGCGCAAAACTAATGGAAAAAGGTTGAAGCGCCTACTTTTGCTATGACATGATACTGCATTTTGGAACGGATTTCGACGGCATTGTTTACAGCCATTTGACGGCGGCACGCGCGGGTGAAACCTGGGTGGGGCCGCGTAAACTATTGCAGTGGCTCGAAAACCGATTTGGTTTGAGCGGTTATGCGGATAATACCGACTACCTGCGCATTGAACTGTACCGCCAGGCAATGGGGCAGTATCTCGGCGAATGCGAACAGCAACCACTGTTACAACCGCTGCCTTTTTACGCAGCTTCGTTCGGCGCCGACCGTTTTGCATCCGCTGCCACTTTGTTGAACTGGCGCGACGAACTGCTGCTGGCAGGCTGGGATTTTCAGGAAAATACAGCCATGCCCGAACGGCTCCAATGTTTTGCGGCTATCGAAATATTGTACAGGAATAAAATCAGCGATCCGGCCATCCGTCAACAGGTATTCGGCTTTGCCGACCGGTTTGCAGCCGTACTGGAACAGGCAGAAAACGGGTGTCTTCCTTTGCAAAAATTGGTTTTGTACCAGCCAGAAACATTGCAAAAGCCTGTTATTCAAAGATTTATCAGGATACTCCGCAGGCGGAATATAAACGTTGTGGAACAAGTGCCAGGTTGTTCGGCAGATGCAGATACCAACCTGGGACAACTACAGCGCCGCCTCCTGTTAATGGATATTCCAGTAAAGTCATTTGTAGAGAAAAACGATCATTCCCTGCTCGTGCTGCGCGCGCGGCGCGACAGTGATGCCGCAACGGCATTGGCGCAGATGCTGCGAACGGAAATCGGGTTGAAACCCGTTTTTCTGATCCCGGAAATGAATCTGCTGCTCGAACAAAATATCGTGCAGGAAGGAATGCCCAGCATGGGTATTCTGTCCGCTTCCCTGGCCCGTCCATCGCTGCAAGTACTGAAACTGGCGCCCGCTTTTCTCTGGGAACCGGTAGATGTATTCAAAATAATGGAATTTGCCACCCTGGCGGTGAAACCGCTGGATTATGGCCTGTCGCTGGAAATAGCCCGCGTGATGGCGGAAAAACCCGGACTGATGAGCGATACCTGGTTTGCAGCGGTTTTTGGCTACCTGGAACAAGGGGAAGTGCCCGAAGCGGCTCGTAAACAGTACGCTTTCTGGTTCGACCGCCGTAGGTACAAAGCAGACGGTACGGCCCCAAAACGCGATGCAATCAGCATTTACGCGTATTTGCAGGAATGGGCGCTCGATTATTTTGAGGAAAATGGCAGCACGAATACTTCCTTTCTGGTATTGGCGGAACAGGCGCGGCGTATCCGCGAACTGCTGGAAGCGCTGCCCGAGCAACGCATCTCGTTTCTCGAACTGGAACGTATTGTCCGCACGATTTACCAGCCATCACCTGTTCAGTTTGCGCCTTCGGAAGTGGGTCGTTTTGATTATGTACACTATCCCGGCGCCCTGGCTGCACCGGCAGATACGCTGGTTTGGTGGAATTGCCTCTTTGAAAACACCACGCCTTCTCCTGATAAATGGCAGGCGCCGGAAAGACAGTTTCTTGAAAAACAAGGCGTTGTGCTTGATACGCCCGAGCAGGAAGGGCAATTAAACCTGCGGCGGCAAATGCAGCCGGTACTGCTGGCTGCAAAGCAACTGATCCTGATCGTACCGGATCAGGCAGACGGCTCGGAAGCGGTGCCTAACTTATTGCTGGGGGATATGGAGGCCGCATTTCCGTTTTTCCGCGACCTTGTTTTTTCGCTCGACGATGAAGGGGATCGCGCCCGTTTATCAGACATCCTGAAAATAGCGGAAACCAAACCGATACCGGTTCGGCCGGCAGACCGCATGCGTCCGCAACTACAGCTTCGCCGCCCGGACCTGATACTGGCAAACGAATACGAAACGCCCACCAACTTAGAGAGCCTGTTCTATTTTCCGCACCGCTGGTTTTTCAGGCAGCAATTAAAAATGTACCCCTCGAGCCTGCTCAGCGTGACGGGCGACAATACGCTGCTGGGAAGCCTGTCGCACCGTTTTTTCGAAAAACTGCTGAAAGAAAATTTGGCGGATTTCGACCGGCCTGCCGTACAGGAATGGGTGAACAAAGAAGCCGAAACCCTGCTAGAAAAGGAGGGCGCTACCTTGCTGCTGTATGGCCGGGAACCAGAACGGCAGGCTTTTTTGAATAAAGTAAAAAATGCCGCCTGGAACCTGGTGTCGCTGTTGCGCAACAACAACTGGGAAGTATTGGATACGGAACTCCCATTAACCGGCCAATTCGGTGCCATGCCTGTGCGCGGCAAAGCTGACCTGGTGTTGCAACGCGGGGAGGAAAGGGCTATTGTCGACCTGAAATGGAGCGGCGCAACCCGTCGTAAAGAGTTGATAATCAATGGAGAAGATCTGCAATTGGTGCTGTACGCCAAATTGTTGCCGCCGCCCGAACAATGGCCGCACACCGCCTATTTCATTCTCGAAGAAGGCAAAATGATCGCCCGCAATTCGGCTGCTTTCCGCGAAGCGGTGGTGGCGGGCCGGGGTGAAGACCACGCCGCTGCCTGTGCCGCTATTTTTGAAAAAATGGAGCGTACCTACGCATGGCGTTTGGAACAATTGCGGCGCGGTATGATCGAACTGCGCACGGCCCGCACGGCGCCTGAACTGGAAGCCCTGTACGATGGACAATTGTTTGAATTACTGGAAATGAAAATGGAGGATGCGCGCTGGGATGATTACCGGACGCTTCTGGTGTAAGTAATTGATTATCAAAGTTTTATCAACCATTAACACGTTCAACCGCTCAACTTTCAATATATGAATAAAATATTACTCTCTTTGCTTTTTGTTCTTCCATGGGGGCTTTCCGCACAATCGCCGGATTGTAACAAACTGGGTGCATGGCTATGGTATATTGATATTACCCAATTTGACACACATGCTCAAATAGCGGATACGCTTGCTTCCCTCGGGGTTAAACGTATTTATGTAAAAGTGGCGGATGGGCAACCTAACCCGGCTATCTGGCCGGAATTGAATGACAGCAGTTTGGTAAATGCTTACCGGTCTCGGGGCCTCGAAGTGTGGGCATGGAGTTATAATTACCCGGGCAATTCATCCGAACAAGCGCAGGCGCTTTATCTGGCTGCTAAAACAGGCTATCAGGGATTCGTAGTGGATGTAGAGGCTGAATTTGATGGTTTAAGTACACCTTTAAGTAACCTTTTTACCGCTTTTTCTGACAAAAAGCAGCAAGCCGTAACAGATGGTCATGCAGGTGCGGACTTCAAGTTGTATTGCACCACTTGGGGAAATCCGGCAGATCATAATTTTCAAATTGGTCTGATTGATCCACATGTCGACGGTTTTATGCCGCAGACTTATGTTGAAATTTGGGGTGCATCTTATGTTCAGAATCTGGCTTACTGGATTCAGGTAGGCAATGAAGAATACACCTCTTTAGGAGCGACCAAACCAATTCACCATATTGCCGCTTTGGAATCCGGTGGCATGACGCCGACACAGATTGATTTATTTATCCAGAATTCAGGCCCTGAAACGTCTTTGTGGCGTATTCCCGGCGGGCAAGTCCCCAATACCCTTTGGCAAACCTGGAATGATATAGACTGGGATGCTGATTTTTGCGCTTCCGGCAGTGTGGACAACAATACAGGCCAAAGGCTTGCAGGTATTTTGCCCAACCCAACGAACGGCGAATTTCAAATAAATGCAGGTGGCAGAAATGGCATTATCTCCATTTGGGATGCAAACGGCAAAAAAATATTCCTACAAAGTGCTACCAGCTCGGAGCAATTCATATCCTTAGACCTTGGGAATAGTCCCGGCGGAATTTATTTTCTGCAATTTTACACAGAGAAAGACGGGGTGTGGTTCGGGAAAATTCTCAGAAATTGAATCTGATACAGGAGCAAAACCCTTGTCCGCTTTGTGAAATGCCTTCTATCATTGTGCAATTGCTTTCCCTTCCGACAACGTTTTAATAAATCCGTCCAGGGTCTTTTTATTGAGATCATCCGGCGCTTGTCCGAGTGCGATTTTGGCGTGCTCCAGCGCTTTTTTCAGGTCGCCAGTAGCGGAATAACCGCGCATCAGACCGGCATGTACAGGCCAGACATCGCCGTTTTTCTTATAATTGAGTTGAAATACCTCCAGCGCTTTGGCCGGCTGTTTGTCGGCAATCAGCTGCCGTCCGTATTGATGGATTTCAAAAACGGCGGCTTTTTCGAGCGCTCTTTTCATGGACGCTTCGGCATCGGCTGTTTTACCCAGTTTTTCTTCAATTTGCGCTTTTAGCGCCAGGGTTCGGAACGTTTGCACCCCGTAAAACTGGGTAATGGCATTGTTGGACCAGGTCAGGGCTTCTTCGAGGTTGTAATTGTTCTGGAGACAGAATTCGGCGGCATCCACCCAGTTTTCATACAAAAAACCACGGCTGTCCTGCAATTCTGCCCGGACGGTTTCAACTACCGTTCGGGGCAGGTCCACCTCCACTTTGAAAGGAATACGCCAGCGCTCCCATTCCAGGGCCACGATCACGGAATTTGGTGTCGGTTCTAAAAACACATAGGCCAACCATTCGCGGCTGGCAAGCAGGTTTTTTTGCTGGCGCACCGAGACACGCAGCACATCTTCTGCCGGGTTGTAAAAGTAACTGCCCCAGGCGCCGCTGTTTTTTGAAAAAATCAGCGTGCAGGAATCGGCATTGAGCACAATATGAAAACCGTATTTGCCGGCGGCCAGTTTTTTGCCTTCAATGCTTACATCTGTGCTGAATTGGATAGTTGTATTCTCGTTGGCGCCTGCTCGCCAGGGCGATTCTTTTGCGGTACCGAATCCGAGGTTCTGAAAGCCGTAGTGCGCTACACTGGTACCCCAGATTTTTCCCTCGCGGCCTTTCACGCCGGGTGCATCCCAGCGTATGTTGATGTCGGTGACGCCGAGGCGCTGATAAATGCCGCTCGGGATATTACCGCCGCTGGCGGGAAAAGTGAGGGTATTGGCTTGTGCCTGTAAAAGATGCAGGGAAGTACCCCAGAGAAGGGCGAGACAGAGGAGGTGTTTCATTGTAAATAAATAGTATGGGTTAGTTCTGGGACGAAAGTTGGCAAAAAAAATGGACAAACAGGTTTTTTTGGTCGAAAAACCTGTTTGTCCACCTGAACGACCTGTTCTGATATGTCAACTGACGCACCGCCTACTCACCGTCATCATCTCCAATTTCCTCGCAGATGAAGGTGCCGTCGGCAGCGAATAATACTTCAAATTTGCTTGGCCCTTTTTTTACTTCAACTTCAAAACGGATCGAGCCGTCTGTAGCAGTCAGTCGATTTGCTTCTTTGGTTGCATAGCCAGGATATCTGACGCTGATGCTGTTGGTCACTGCGAGGGGCAACTGGCTGTTTGAAATCTCGGTTTCGGTAAAAAGCAGGTTACCTTCCGTATCGAAAGTCAATTCTATTTTCTGGTCATTTGAACCCTTCAGTTCCACCTCATAAACGGTAGCGCCGTTGCAAAGCGTGTCTTGCTCAGACTCTTCGATTTCATAACCTGCATAATTTGTGTTGATGAAGTTTTTGATATTGGCTGACAGTTCGATCATTTGTTCATCGTCTTTGCAGGTAGCAAAAACAAGTAGTATGACCAGCATTGGAGACGTAAAAAGCAGTATTTTTTTCATGGTATATTTTTTAAAAGTGATATGATGTTTGTACTTGTTTCGTACGTTCATTGAATTTCCACTAATACTACAGCATCGCCGTCCTTGACAATCCCGATGCCGGACGCATACGTTTTGTACCCTATTACATCTGGCTCCAGGTCGGTCCATTCCCTTGTTTTGATGCAATTGGTGTAGGTTCCGAGCGCAAGGGTTACCGTCAGGCCGACTTCCACCACTTCGGCTTCGTCTTCCGCCTCATTGAAATAGTATTCCTGCCGGTAAGCCATACCCACCTGGGGGACTGCAAGCATGTTGATGCCCGGTTTTGCGCCGTCGATGCCTGCCTCCCAGGACCCGTGGTGATCCTTTACACTGCCGTCCGGATTGTAATCGGTCACATATTCACCCATATACCAAACATTGCCGGCATTGTCTTGTGCGTACCAATCGTCGGTATCTTCCACCAACTTCCCGTCAATCCAAACCTTGTCGTTCACAACAGCACAGGCGATTCCCAGCACTGTTTTTGTTGTTGGCAGGCGTTGTATTTCAATTCGTTCAAAGCCATCTTCCGTTTGGCCTTCGTAGATGTATTTTTTGCCCATTTCCAAGGGGAAATATGGGTTGTTCACCACTGTGCTGTTGCTGAAATTAGCCGCCAGGATTTCCGGGTTGTAGCTGGTGTCAAGTTGACGCACTTCATCTTTTTGGCAGGATGAAATGAGCAGTATTGCGATGGGTAATAACCATTTTGCATTTTTCATAATGTGGTATTGTTTGTATGAAGTGATGAAAAAAACAAAATCCGGATTTGTAAGTAGATACGCCCAAACGCATTGGAAAAGCTGCGTCAATCATACATTTCTTAAAAAGAGTGATAAAAACCACCTTGTATTCCAAACATTTTAGGCGTGAAAAAGCCTGTTTCCCCCAGGTTGAACCGATAATTTGCCTGAATTTTTGCATTCCACTGCTTTAAAAGCCGGTATTCCAGCCCCCCCTGGAATACCAGGAAGTTGTTTAACAATTTATGCCGGATGATTTCTTTGTCGTAATTCCACTCGATGCCAAGTGTTTCATCTTTAAACTCATAAATAACTTCGTAGGGTAGTAAAGCAACAGCGCTGTATCCAGCCCCGATATAGGGCTTTACTAAATTTTTTCCCTGGAATATATATTGCATTCCAATTGAAAACTGAAAAGATGGCTGAGGCACTTCGGCTTTTACAAAGATGAATGCATCCGAAGGCGGGGATACTACAGGAATTCCCTTTGCTTCATCCATTTCATCGGTTTCAAAACGAACATTCTGATATGCAGCATCTACCCAGATGCCGAGATTGGGCGAAAACCCGATTATCGCTTCAATACCTGCTGAATAACCTTTTTGTCCACTCAAGCCTTTATTGAAAGGAAACGCCCAGCCACCCGTTATGCCGAATTGAAATGTTTTTGGACGAACAGGATGAATGAGTTGCCGAAATGTTTTTTTGCGCTGAATGTCCCTTGGCGCTACATCTATTTCAGGCAAAACCGGCAATGAAGCGGGGAAAGGGCTTAATCCGATTGTCGGCAGGGCTTTTATATTTTCATTCGCAGCCTGTTTTTTTGTGATAACCGTATCTTGTGCAGTATGGTCCAACGTGTTTATTCTTCCCTCCAGCCTGTACGGGTCCGGTAAGGTAGTTTGCAGTTGATGGTCGCTTGGAAACAACTCCCGCCCGGAACGCATTTGTGCGGAATATGAATTTGGGAAAGCTGTTATGCCGGCGTACAAGCCATTTTCTTGATTTTCCCGTATCACCTGAATTTGATAAACCGTGTCTTTGATATATACCACCCGGGTGTGGAAGACGGTATCTTTTCTCGTTTCCAGCAGGCTGATCTTTTGATTCGCCTGTTGTATTTTTACATAAAACAGGAAATTGCTTGTGCCTAAAATCAGCAAGGCAGGTATAGCCAACAGCCACCAGGCAAAGCCGGCAGGGCGTTTATCATCTGCCCGATCCAGATGTTTTTGCAAATCCAGCCAATCGCGCTCCTCGAAAGCGGGTTCAGCGCGCTGTTCCAGGTTTTTCCTGAATTGTTTGAAAAAATCTTCCATATTCAATTTGAATTGACCGGGTTTAAGGTATTTTTTTGCATCAATACCCGGATATGCGCCTTTGCCCGCAACAGATTCGACCGGGATGTGCGGGCATCGATACCAAGCATGTCCGCGATTTCCTGGTGGGTGTATCCTTCCATAACAAATAGGTTGAAAACGGTACGGTAAGCAGGAGACAGCTGCCGGAGAACTGGCAGTACATCTTCATCTGCCATCAGTTTCGGCATAGGCAGCGCATCCGCTTCCAATTGCGCAGGATCCGGCAAATCTATATGAGTGGGCAGGTGGTGATTTTTGCGGTAATAATCTATAGCCGAATTGATGAGAATTCGCCTCAGCCAGGTACTGAAAGGGAAGGTGGAATCGTATTGGTGTAACCGGGTGAACGCCTTTAGAAAGGCATCGTTTAAAATTTCAACCGCCTCTTCCCGGTTTTTGGAATAACGCAGACTGATACTCATGGCATAGCCATAAAAATGCTCGTACAGCTGGCGTTGGCTGTTCCGATTGCCGGCAAGACAACCTTGTAACACAGATGCAAGAATAATTGCTGCTTTGGACATGATGCGGTACTTCCATTATCTGTACGCACATGAAGGTATAAAAAGCTGCGTGTAAGTAGTTATCGGTTATTAGTTATTGGTTATCAGTGTTCATAATCAAGCATTTACAAAGAATTTAGCCAAAACTAATTTTGCACACCTACTTAATAAAAAAAGGGCAAAAGGCAAAAGGCATATTTATCGAGTAGCCATTTTTGCCCTTTGCCCCTTGCCTTTTGCCTTTTTTAATATGCTATTTGCACCTGTTTTACCCCCACTTTTCCTTTCTGCGTCTGTAATTGCAGCCAATACAAACCGGCGGGCAATTGACCCATTCTGACTTTTTCTTCCGGCTGGCCGGAAAGTTGCAGGGTAGAAACCGGGCGGCCATTCTGATCGATCAGCATCAGCGTGGCAGGCGCATCGCCGGTTTCCTGATACCGGATATTGAAGTCGCCGTTGCTGGGGTTGGGACTCACCTTGAAATCAATTTCGGCTTTTTTGGATGTTTGAATCAAATCGTCCACTTCGTCGGAATCGAGGATAGCCGCCAAAGATGCAATATCGCCGAGTTCGATATTTCCCGAAAAACTGATGAGTACAAAATCCTCAGGAGCGCCTACGAGCAGGATCAAATCTGTCACAGCATCCGCTTCGTCTTTTACCCAAATCCGAACGGAAGTTTTTCCGTCTCGCACCGACAGCAGTTCGCTGAATTCATCTGTGGGAATCAATTCATAAACTTCTTTGTATAATTCTACGCCGTTGATAATACTATCTGCCGCCAGGATGCGCAGGCTGCCGATGTTTTTGACAACCTGCCTTACTTTTTTCCAGTCTTTTTCCGATACGTCGGTCTTCATGGTAACATCGAAGAGTTCCTTGCTGATAAATGCAAAGGAAAATGCCGGGTCGTTTTTGTACTTCTCCACAAAGGTGTTTAGGGCTTCCGTTTGGGCACGCAAAAACAGGGCTGTCAGCAATAGCGCCGACAACAGGAGGAATCTTTTTTTCATAGCGTTGGTGTATAAATGAGTGAACAAAGACTGATATGAAAACAAGACGAAAGGCTTTGCGGAAAAGTTACAAGGCATTTTTTCAAAACACTGGGATATATTTTTACCACAGAAAATATTTTTTACCACAACGGACACCAAGTGGTTTCACAAAGGACACGAAGCGTAGAGTAGACTCATCACGCTTAGTATTTCCATTAATCTGGCTATATGCATAACAGATGTCAGGGAAAATGCGGTCAAATCTACGCTTCGTGTCCTTTGTGAAACCACTTGGTGTCCGTTGTGGTAAAAAAAAATATCGTGTGGAGTATTCAACGTAGTCATTCAAGTTCCTTTTTCCCTGTACTCTTCACCCCGATCACCATCGCCGCCGCATTGTTTCTGGCAAAAACCAGGCATGGTTTTCCTCCGATTTTCAGCGGTTCTATACGTCGCGTCTGGCCTTTAACGCGCAAGTCTCCCAGGGGCGATACCGTCATTTTTCCATGGACGCCAATAGACAATACATTCCCGTAAAGTGCGTCATAACGCCCCATTTCGATGTTGCATTCATAAAAATTTCCGCCCAGCATAACCTCTTTTTTGCCGTCGCCGTCGAGGTCTTGTAGCGCAGCGGCATTCAGGGTGCTGAATTGTAGCGCGTCGGGCAAAGGGTGGGCTGTGTAAGTGAAACCCTGCCCCGTATTTTCAAAATACATACTTTCAAAAGTATCGGCTTGCCGCAATACTGCTTTATCCAGTTTTTCCTTGCCAAACAGTTCGGCAATGGAGGCTTTGGCAAAATCTTTCGAAAGCAGGTACTTTTTCTTTAAAACAGGCAGCGCTTTCATCATCTCCTCATGGTTGGCAAATGGTATTTCCCGGCCTTTGAGGAAATAAGTCAGAATTTGTTCGACTTGTCCGTTGGCGTCAAAGTCATAGGCATACATGCGTACAGGTTCCTGCACGCTTGGTTTGAACCGGCTGTTTTTGCCGGTATTTCCGGCCAGAATATCCACGTCGCCATCGCCGTCAAAGTCGTACGGCAGCACAAAATTCCACCAGCCTTTTCCGCTATCCAGCGGCTTTTTCTCCAGGTTTCCATTGTTATTGATAAAAACAGTCAGCACATCCCACTCCAGGGCAAGCAGCAGGTCCTGGTCTCCATCGCCGTCCAGGTCGCTCCAGGAACCGTTTTTGACCAATCCGGCGTCTGTCAGTCCGGGCGCAATTTTTTGGCTGACATCTTCAAACCGGCCATTTCCCATGTTTTGCATCAGGTAGGAGTTGGGCGTGATGCCGTAACTCCAGGGAACAGCCCGGCCGCCGAAAAAGAAGTCGACCAGGCCGTCTCCGTTAAAATCACAGGGCAAAACACACGACGCGGTCATCAGAAGGGTGGGGAAGGGGTCGGTTCGGTTGAAGCCGCCTTTTCCGTCGTTCAGGTAGGCGCGTTGCTTCATGGGTTCGTCTTTTCCCCGGAATTCATTGCCGCCGGCAGCAATGACCAGGTCGAGGTCGCCGTCGTTTTCCAGGTCGGCAAAAACGGCATCCACATCTTCAAAAATACTATCCTGAACAATGGCTGCGGGTGTTTGGAGCACAAAACGGCCATTGGGCATTTGCAGGTACAAGGCGCTGCGTTCGCGTTTGGAAGAGCCGAAGAATACATCTTCCAGCCCGTCGCCGTTTACATCGCCTACTGCCAGCGCAGGGCCTTCCGTCGAAACCATATTGGGGATGAGGGTTTCACGGTTGAACTCGATAAATGGGTTTTCCACGTGTTTAAAAGTCAAACCGGAGCCGGCTGTTTCGTCTGAAAAAGCAAATGCCGCTGCTTTTCGGGGGTATATTTTTGCAAAATCGGCCAAAGGAAGATTGGCCTGCCATGTAAGGGTTTGGGTTGTGTTGAATTGCGGATTTGAAACCCGTTGATAACTGCGATCCGGCCAGACGCACACGACGGAATCTACGCCTGCAGCATCACCGACGCCCACAAAAAGCGGGGTGTGTGCGCTCGACTGATAGCCCCGAACCGGGTAGAACTCTTCGGTTTGCAGGCTTCCGTCTTTCCTGAAAATCAATATTTTAGCGCCAATACCGTGCATATTTTCCGGCTGGCCTTTGAACCGGTAAGAAAGAAAAGATGCCAAAGCGGGGTTGTTTTCGCGGAGCAGGTTTTTGTAAATAAAAGGTTCGTCTTCCAGGTTGTTTACCACCATGTCGAGGTCGCCGTCGTTGTCAAAATCAGCATATACTGCGCCGTTGGAAAAGGAAGTTGTAGCGGAGCCGATTTGATCTGTCAAGTCGTCAAAATGCAGGCTGCCGGTATTGCGAAAAAGTTTGTTGGGCAATTTGACACGCGGCATTTTCTCCACCACTTCCAGTTCTTTTTCTTCCACACTCCGGGTGGAGTTTTCTTTCAGTTGCAATCCCCTGTCTTCCTGAAACTTTACAAAGTCGATGTCGTTCATGCGGCGCGGAATACCATTGCTGACAAAAAGGTCTTTGTATCCGTCGCTGTCAAAATCCACCCATAAAGGCGACCACGACCAGTCCGTGGCGGCGATGCCGGCAAACAGCCCGATTTCGCTAAAAGTCCCGTCGCCGTTGTTGAGTTGCAGGTTGTTGCGGGTGTACTGGTTGTGGTAGCCGTGCCCCAGTTTGTATTGGTACAGGCCGTAATTGTCTTCTCCCAGCGAACTTTTCAGGATAAACGGGTCTTCCGGCAGCATGTCCAGCGAAATAATGTCGCTCCAGCCGTCATTGTTGATGTCGGCCATATCGACGCCCATGGAGAACTGACTGGTGTGCATCATGCTTTCGGCCACTACTTCTTTAAAAGTGCCATTGCCCTGGTTGAGGTACAGGTAGTCGTTTTCATGGAAGTCGTTGCCGATGTAAATATCAGGATATCCATCGTTGTTCACATCACCGGTTACAATACCCAGTCCGTAGCCGATCACCGTGCTGATAATGCCTGCCTGGGCTGTTACATCGACAAATTTGCCCTTGTCGTTGCGCAGTAATTTATCGCCGGATAAGGGGTGTATTTTACCTTCAAATGCCTTTTTTGGACCGAAAGTGCCATTTTGATGCAACGAATGGTTGAGTTGGAACATGTCGAGGTCGCCGTCCAGGTCGTAGTCGAAAAAAACTGCCTGGGTAGAAAACCCTTTCAAATCCAGGCCGTAATAAATGGCTTCGTCCTCGTACCGGGGCACGCCGTTTTCGATGCCTTTACAGATAAAAAGTTGATTGCGCCCTTTGATGCTCTGGTATTCGCCGATCTGGCCCACATACAAATCGAGCATTCCATCGTTGTTGACATCCACGACGCTCACCCCGGATGTCCAGCCGTCCATACCCGCCACACCTGCTTGTTCGGTGATGTCTTTAAATGTCAGATTACCTTCATTCAGGAACATTTTATTGGGTCCCATATTGCTGGTGAAATACAAGTCAATCTGTCCATCGTTGTTGAAATCGCCTGCACCAACGCCGCCGCCGTTGAAAAAATACATGTAATTAAAAACGTTGAACTCAGCGGTTTGACGGAGTTCATTTTCAAATTGCAGGCCGGTGGTTTCTTTTCGCAACAGCTGGAATAATGCAGGTTTTTTTTCACTTTGCCGGCAGGTAATAAACGCCAGAGAACAGAGCAGCAAACAGACGGTTATGTAGCGTTTTTGTCGAAGCAGCATTTTTGTGTTACCGTAAAAAACGGGCATGTTATTATCCTTCATCATACAAGCAAAGATAGATGTTTCTGTTTTCCGGCGGCCAATGTTTTGTGCATTTGCGGGGGCACATTATGATATTTTCGTACACTTGCGGGATTAATGAATGGAACACGGATGGAACGGATAAGACACGGATTTCCCCGACTTAGAGTGATGGAAAAAATCCGTGTCTCATCCGTTCCATCCGTGTTCCATTATTTCCACGCAACTTGGCTAAGTAACGCTTAAAAAACAACCCATGCTTTTGATTAACCCCCGCGCTTTAGCCGGGGGAATTGAACGGGACAAAAGCAGATGGGTTTTAACCCAAAATGAGTGATCTGGGTTAAAACCCCGTAGGGTTTGGTTTCTTCAATTCCCCCGGCTAAAGCGCGGGGGTTAGTCAAAAGCACAGGTTGTTTTTTGAGTGTTACTAAATTAAGATTAGACTTTTTCAAAAATAGCATTTTAGCATGAAAAAAATCATTTTTACCGCCCTTTTAATCCCACTCCTGTTCCCCCTGCAGGCCCAACTGACCATTGAAAAAATCATGGACGACCCAAAAGTGTCCGTTGGGGCGCTTCCCTCCAGCCCTTATTGGTCGGAAGACAGCAAAACGATTTATTTCAACTGGAACCCGGAGCGTAAAACAGCCGATTCGCTGTACGCTGTAAATATTTCCGATGGCAAACCCTACCAACTATCGCCGGAACAGCGGCGCGCCCTGCCTTCCAACTTTGGCGTGTATAACCGACTTCGGAACCGGAAACTTTATACCAAAAACGGCGATCTTTTCCTGCTCGATTGCAACACGATGCAGCTGCGTACCCTGACCAATACCGTGGAATCTGAAAGCAACGCATCCTTCAGCGCAGACGAAACGCAAATCTTGTTTACCAGAAGCAACAATCTTTATAGTTTCCATCTTTCCAGTGGGCTGCTGACGCAGTGGACAAACTTCCAGCCTGGCAGCGCCAAACCGGAACCCAAAGCAAATGAACAGGAGAAATGGTTGAAAAAAGACCAGTTGGCTATGTTCGATGTGCTGAAAGAACGGGCTGATAAAAAAAAGGAAGCCGACAAAAATGCTAAAACCGAGCAAACCAAACGTCCGAAGGAAATATACCTCGACGAAAAACGCATCGACGATATTCAACTCAGCCCGGATGGCCAATTTGTCACTTACCGACTGAATGTATCCCCCAAAAATGAAAAAAGAACGATTGTACCGAGTTACGTGACCGAATCCGGCTTCACCGAAGATATTCCGGCGCGCACTAAAGTAGGCAGCGTACAGTCCAATCAGGAATACTGGGTGTACGACCTGCAACGCGACACGGCTATTCAGGTAAATGTGTCGCAACTGGAAGGTATTGCAGAGCAGCCGGCGTACCTGAAAGAATACCAGACAACTGTTGACAGCACAAAATCAAAGAAAAAAGACGCGCGCAAACTTACATTCGGCAACCTGATCTGGTCCGGCAATGGACGATATGGCGTACTGACTGCACGCAGCATAGACAATAAAGACCGCTGGATACTTCTACTGGATCCTGCCACCGCAACATTAAAAACACTGGACCGCCTGCGCGATGAGGCCTGGGTAAATTTCGCATTCAACGCGATGGGTTTCCTGGTAGACGACCAAACCCTTTATTACCAGTCTGAAGTGGACGGATACGCGCATTTGTACACCATTGACCTTGCGACAGGCCGAAAAACGCAACTTACAAAAGGCAATTTTGAGGTGCAAAATGTCCGGCTTTCTAAAGACAAACAGTTTTTTTACCTTACCACCAATGAAGTACATCCCGGAGAACAACACTATTATCGGATGCCTGTGCAAGGTGGAGAACGCGTCCGACTGACCCAAAAAAGTGGCGCCTACCAGGCCGTGCTTGCACCGGATGAAAAAAAGTTTGCTTATCTGTACTCCACGGCTACCCGGCCCTGGGAACTGTTTGTACAGGACAATGATCCGTCGGCAAAACCTGTTCAAATCACCAGTTCCCTGAGCAAACAGTTTCAGTCCTACGCCTGGCGTGAACCCAAAATTGTCACCATAAAGGCGCGCGACGGCGCGGAGGTGTATGCCCGTTTGTACGAAGGAAAAGGGAAAAACGGCAAAAAACCGGCAGTCATTTTTGTACACGGCGCCGGGTATTTACAAAATGCGCACCGCTGGTGGAGTACTTATTTCAGGGAATACATGTTTCATAACTTCCTGGTAGACAATGGCTATACGGTACTCGATATGGATTACCGCGGATCGGCGGGTTACGGTCGCGACTGGCGCACCGGCATTTACCGGTTCATGGGCGGCAAAGACCTGGACGATCATGTGGACGGGGCGAAGTGGCTGGTACAAAACCAGGGCGTCGACCCCAAACGAATAGGTCTGTACGGCGGCTCCTATGGCGGTTTTATCACGCTGATGGCCATGTTCACCACGCCGGATGTGTTTCAATCGGGCGCTGCCTTGCGGCCTGTCACGGACTGGGCGGCTTATAACCATGGATATACGGCAAACATTCTAAACGAACCCCAAACCGACTCGATCGCATACCAGCGCAGTTCGCCCATTTACCACGCAGAAGGCCTGAAAGGGCATTTGCTGATTTGCCACGGCATGGTGGATGTCAATGTGCATTTCCAGGACGCCGTGCGGCTGAGTCAGCGGCTGATTGAACTCAAAAAAGAAAACTGGGAATTGGCGTCCTATCCGATGGAAGACCACGGCTTCGTGGAACCGACTTCCTGGATGGATGAGTACAAGCGGATTTTCAAGTTGTTTGAACAAACGCTGAAATAGTGTTTGGTGTATGGTGTTTCGTGTTTGGGGGTGGTAATGCTTGGCTTAAGTATATAACTCAGCTAAGCGTTACCACCCCCAAACACGAAACACCACACACCAAACACTATTTCAGCGTTTCAAACACCCGCGGCGCCTGTCCGTTCACCGTTCCCAAAATATGTTTTTTGCCTTTGATCTGAATCGCTTCGAGTGATTTGACGTCACCCCGGATGGAAAAGCCGGAATTGCGGTTTTCGATGCGCTCATAAGTGCCGTCGCCGCGATTCAGCAGGACATGACCGAAACTGGCATCCAGTTTGGAAAACTGCGGCATAAACCCGGCGTCGTTGCCGGCCATGATAAGATCATTTTTGCCGTCGCCGTTGAGGTCGCCACACCAGATGTCGCACACACAGGAGAACTGCACTTCTTTGGGCAAGGGGATCATCCTGAACTGCCCGTTCCCGTTATTCAGTGCAACGGCAGACTGAAAATAAGTGCCGGGCATAGCAATGGCTTTTTTCATCACTTCGGGTGTAAACAGTTCCTGAATTGATTTTTGGGCGTAATCCACGTGTTTCAGGTTCTGCTTTTTCAGACTGGGTATTTGTCCGGTCAGTTCTTTTTTCATGGCAATGGGCAAGTCTTTGCCATCGATGCGCCGGGTGATAATTTTTTCCACCGTTCCGTTTTGGTCAAAGTCGCTAATCCAGAGTTTGGA
>JALHMA010000081.1 GCA_022844265.1 Saprospiraceae bacterium
GTGATCGATGCCGCTCAAATCAAACAAGGCGTCGATTTTATCGCCGAAGTAACGGTGAAACGCAGTACCGGTTTCAGTTTCACGTTCGATGAACTGGCGCTGACACAAATTTTCCCTTCCGGCTGGGAAATCACCAATGCCCGCATGGACGGCGGCGTTTCCAACCTGACCAATAGTCCGCTGGACTACCAGGATGTGCGCGACGACCGGGTGATGACGTATTTCGACCTGCCTCCCGGCAAAACTCAAAACAAGACGGACACCCGCGTGTACCGGATTCAACTGAACGCGGCTTATGCTGGCAAATATTACCTGCCTGCGGTGGCCTGCGAAGCGATGTATGACAACCGGATTCAGGCGACGGCGCCTGGAAAATGGGTGGAGGTGATTTGAACGTGAGTGGTGAGTCGTGAATCGTGCGTGGTTCAAGTCATGGAGCCGTCAGATAAAACCGGAAAGGTGATCTGACGGCTTCTGACTTTTTTGTCGCTTCGCCGGAGCGAATAGGATATTGGATTCAAACTTATACGGAATATTACAATGAATAGGATGTTTGGATAAAAAGTACCCAGCCTAGTACCACACGCGTTTTTTTTGCCGTGCGCGGGTCTTTTGACCTCCGGTGTGCACACATCTCTAACACTTCATTTACATTAGCCCAGGTGGTAACTCCATGGCCCGGAGGGCCAATATCTTTGTAGAATGATAAATGCCCAAGCGTTTTGCGGCCCATCGGGCCGCTATATAAATTCATTTTTGACAAGATACCGGCCCTCCGGGCCGGGTTACAATCTGGTGCTGGAAAAATTCTACAAAGATATTGGCCCTCTGGGCCATGGAGTTACCACCTGGGCTAATGTAAATGAAGTGTTAGAGTTGTGTGCACACCGTAGGGTCTTTTGACCCTGCACTTCTTTCTGGCTACTTTATGTATAGAACCACACGAGTTTTTTACCACAAAGGACACAAGGCGTAGAGTTGACTCGTCCCGCTTAGTGATTACAGTAGGCTGGCGTAAATCATCACAAATGACTATAATATTGTGTCAACTCTACGCCTTGTGTCCTTTGTGAAACCGCTTTGTGTCCATTGTGGTAAAAAACTTTTTTTCGTTTTCACGCAGTTGACCGAACAGGGTTTGGCCGTACGTTCCAAACCCATTCACCCGGCCAAGAGGGATGTTGCTCACTTCTCACTTCTCGCCTCTCACTTCTATAAACCGAACAGGGTTCGGTTGTACTACCGCTTCGGCCCTTCCGAATCGTACACAATCACCTTATCCCACAGGTGGGCGCAATCAGCAATAAACTTGAGGTGAATGGGATGTGACTGGTAGATTTCTTCCTCTTCCTTGTTTTTAAAGAAACACAACCACGACACCGCGTAACTGCTATCGATCACGCCCCGACTGGTATCGGCAGGGGTGCCGATATGGCACATTTTGATGGTCGGAACGGCGCTCAATGCATCAAGTCCTTCCATCAATTTGGCGCGATCCGCTTCACTTTTCGGATTTTTCAGCCAAAAATAGACGTGGTGGATAAACACGTTTTTTTTGCCTTTCTCGAGATCGACGGGAACAGGCAAGGCAATTGCGGCAGTGGCAAGCGAAGTGCTCGCCAGGAAGGAGCGGCGGGAGAGTTTTTTCATGGTTATTGTAAGAAGTTGAGATTGTTGAAGGGTTGAGATTGTTGAGGGGTTGAGATTGTTGAGAGGCTTTGGGTGGAAACCCTCAACCGCTCAACATTCTCAACCCCTCAACAATTTCAACCTTTATTTCAGCAACGTCACATTGCCTTTGTTAACATACGTGGCGCCATTGCCGCAGGTTACTTCCAGGTACCAGGCGTAAGAATCCGGGGTCAACTCTTTTCCGTTATAGGTACCATCCCAGCCCAGGGCCAGAATATCGGTGGTTTCATACACCTTTTCACCCCAGCGATCCCACACAATAAAGTGCAGTTCTTTGATATTGAGACCGCGGACGATAAACATATCGTTGTTGCTGTCTCCGTTGGGTGTGAATGCTTTCGGCACAAAAATATAAGGTTCCCCACATTCTGTTTCCATGTAATAAACCGTTACGGAAGCAGAGGCAGGGCATTGGCCGTCGCCCAGAACCGTTACGATATAGTCCGTAGTCTCTTGCGGTTCGGCAATAGGATCCGGCACATCGCTATCGCTCAGGCTGGCAGCAGGCGTCCACTGGTAGGTATAAACAGAAGCGTTGCCGCCGGCTGTGGCCAACAATCTGGTGGTTTGGCCGGTACAGATCGTATCCGGGCCGGTTACTTCTGCCGTTACGGTTACTTCGGTGACATTCACCTGGAACGTGAGGGTATCCTTACAACCAAACTGATTGGTCACTTTCACTTCATAGGTGGCATCAGCCAAAGGCACAACCATGGGGTTCGGAACGGGAGCGAGGCCCTGCGTCCACTCATAGGTAAGTACCTGCGAAGGAATCATATTGGTCACCGTCAGTTCCGTGGCGAAACTTTTACAAATATCGCGATTCAAGGATTCTGCGAGTACATTGACGGAAGCATTGTTGATTGCGATGGAATCCAGTGCTGTGCAGCCTTCGCCGTTGGTCGCTTCCACATAGTACATGCCGTTCGGAACCGGTATGATGAGCACCGTATTGCCCGTTGCCAGGATCGGCGTCAAGGTTGGCGACAACGACCATTTAATGGAAGTTGCATTGGTATTGACAACGGACACCGACACGGCATCATTGGAACAAACCAACTGATCCGCCGGCAATTCGAGTGTCGCAGCCTCCCGCGGCGTTACAAGCGCCGAATAAGTGACGGAACACGCGCCGTTGGTAATACTGACCGAATAAGTGGTCGGTACGGACGGTGAAACCGACGGATTCGGGTTGTTGACCAGCAAATTCGGGTCGGCAGGTGTAGCAGTCCAGGTGTAGGTGTAACTCTGGTCGAAAGAAGGATTGAGCGCTACCGAAGTGGGTTGGCAGAAATTGAACGCTTCTTCCACAGATTCATTGATAATATCCACCTGCGGCTGGGCCGTTGCGGTACCGGTACAACCATCTGCATTCGTCACGGTCAAAGTAGCGGTAATGGAACCTGCCTGACCGAACACCACCGTTGGGTTTTGCTCGTTGGACGTGGCGCCGTTGGAGAACGTCCACTGCCAGTTGGTCAAATCTGCGCCCACCGTCTGGTCGGTAAACTGAACCGTTGCGCTATCCACACAACCCATCAGGTTATTGCCGATGGCAACCTGTACTGCCGGAGTGGCCAACACGTTGATTTGTGCGGAATAGGGCGCTACACATGCCTGATTAGAAACAAAAGTCACCGGGTAGGTGCCGGGTCCGGCATAGGTATGCGTGGGATCGTTTTCGGTGCTTGGCGCCGAATTATCGCCGAAATTCCAGACGCCTGAAATATTGCTGTTGTTTTGAAAAGCAACGAGTAATCCGTTGCAAAGATCAGTTGAAATGGCGCCTTCCAGCGATTCGCCGGGCGTCATGGTCACCTGCGTAGTGTATGTGCTCTGGCACTCGAACTGATTGGTGACTACTACGGTGACCGTATATTGTCCTTCTGCGCCGCTGAGCGTTACCTGTGCAGCGCCTTGCGGCGTGATGCTGAGCGCAGGGTTGCTGGACGACCATTGATAGGTTAAATTGTCATTGGGATCCAGATTGACCACCTGCACAGAAACGGGGGTGTTTTCACACGCGCTGACAGGCTGGCTGATAGCGGCATCTACATCCACACTGTTTCCGGTTACCACAAGGGCTTCCGCATCCGTACAACCCTGGGCATCTGTAGCCACTACGGAATAGGTGGAAGCCGCTGCGGCAGGAACCGTGATGGTATTGCCTGTTCCTACCTGTTCATTCGCACTGTTGTACCAGATAATATTGGCATTTCCAGTGGCGGTAGCGGTCAAAACCACCACAGTATCGCAGGTGACAATGTTGTTCGTTGTTACGGAAATAACGGGCGGTTGCACCCGTACAACTTCTACCGGAATCGTATCCGAACAAATACCGTTGCTTGCAACCAATTGATAAACAGTTGTTTGCGCCGGATTGGCGATAACGTGTTGCGCATCCGGGCTAAAGGTCAGGTCTGTTTGTGGAATCCAGGTGTAGGTATAGGTCTGTTCCCCAAAAACGGTAATCTGGGCGGGAACATTTTCACAGGTCGCGCCGGAATTATTTTCCACCTGAACAGACACGTTGGGCAGTGCATTAATGGAAAATGCAGAAGTAACCGTGCCGGTACATCCGCCTGCGCTGGTAACGGTGAGTTGCACCGTGCCGGTTTCGCCATTCGGCAATAGAATAGCCGGCGGGTTTTGCTGGGTAGACTGCGTGGAACCATTGCTCCAGGTAATCAGCCAGTTCCAGCCAGTAATCGTATTAAACGGATCGGAGGACTGATCCAGAAACTGAACGGAAATACCATTTCCGGTACAGGTTGAATTGTTGGTGTAACTGGCTGTCAGATCAGAATCCACACCGATGTCGGCCACACCGATAGCGGTACAACCTTTCACGTCGGTAGCCACCACGGCATAAGCGCCGGGCGCAAGATTGGAAATTTCCGGGCCGGTTACCTGCGAAGCGTCAGGGTAAGTCCACACGTAAGAATAAGGCGCCGTGCCCAGCGATGCAATCGCCGAAGCGCTGCCTGTGGGCGCCCCACCGCAGGCTGCATCCGTATCCGTTACGGCTACCTGCACCTGGTTGTGGGTACCGACCACGCCGGTAGCAGTACCCTGACAACCTGTATTCACATCAGTTACGGTAACGGAAACAACCGTACCGGCAGGAATACCGTTCAATTGTGATGTCTGAGGGCTGTTTTGAATATTCCAGGCGTAGGTATAAGTACCTGTCGCAGGATTGACAATGGCCGTTGCAACACCGTTATCGATACCGGGGCATTCTGCTTTTACGATGTTGAGGTTCACATCCAGGCCTTCCCCAACAGGGATAACGACCCAAACGTCGAACTGGCAATTGTTCGCATCAAACGTACAAACGTAATATTGGCCGGGGGCCAGGTTAGTGGCAGTCAGGCCCATTTGGCCATTGCTCCAGATATGTTTGTAAGGCGGCGTACCACCGCTTGCTGTAATCGTGGCGCTGCCGTTGTTGCCACCGCAGGCGGGTGTAATACTGACGATAGAGGCCGTCAACAGTGGCGGCTGGGTAACCGTAGCGTCATCGACGGCTGTACAGCCATTTACGTCCGTTACCGTCACGGTATATGTACCCTGCGGAATACCCTGCAAACCGGATTCGGTGCTACCGGTATTCCAGAGAAAAGTGTAGGGATTCACCCCGCCCGCAACACCGGCATTGACGGCTCCGCCATTCGGCAGATAAGAGCAGGGAATATTTGTTGGAAAAACCTCCACCACGAGGGCAGGAGGAGCATTCAAAACGGCTGTTTCTACTTTTGTACAACCCAGCGCATCCGTTGCCGTAATGCTGTAATTGCCGCCGGGAATGTTTGCAAGCGAGGCATTGGCTACACCATTTTCCCAAACCCAGGTGTACGGGGCATTGTTGCCAAAAATATTCACCACGATGGCGCCGTCGGAACTGTTGGAGCAGGAAGGCGCATCGAGCGTCAGGAATTGAATCACAATTTCAGCGGGAGGCCTGACAAAATAATTCGCCAGTGCCGAACATCCGTTGGCATCCGTAGCGGTCACATAGTACAGGCCCGACTGCGTTACGGGTAAACTACCGGCGGTGCTGCCATTCTCCCATTCATAAGTGTAAGGAGCAGTGCCTCCCACGGTACCGGCCACCAATGTTCCTTCCGCATCCGTACAACTCAGGCCTTCCGGCGTAATAGTGACGACCACCGGATCGGGCGCTATCACCGTTACTTCGCCCGTAATGGTCAGGTCGGCGGCATCGGTAATGGTAACGGAATAAGTACCCGCGCCTATACCGAGGGTTGTCTGACCGCTTTGGCCATTGCTCCAGTTGTAGGCATACGGTGCTGTCCCGCCGCTTGGCAAAGCCGTGGCTGTACCATTGGTAAAGCCGTTGCAGGTAGGCGGTACGGTGGAAAACGACAGTTGCAGTTGAGCAAATGCAACATTCGACACCAAGAGTAAGATTGCCGAAAAAAGGCTGTATTTCATGCAGTTGTGCGTTTGACTATGTATATTCTTCATGGCTCAATGGTTCTTGTTTATGTGTTGCCGGCGCCCGCATCTACCGGGGCTCCAACACAGCAGTCAACAATTCAGGTCAGGATTACTTTTGAATATTGTCCAATTTTTGCTGGTTATTCACCTGAACCCCGATAATTTCCAGTCGTCGTTCGCGGGAGGCAGGCACACTGTAAATGGACTCGCGTTCTTTTGAAATTACGTCGCTGATACCGCGCGGGGATTTAGATTCGCCATTCGGCTCCTGCACAATCGTGATCTGGCCGTTTTGAACGAATTTTTTGTAAATACCACCGTCAAAAATCATAAAGTGGTTCAATACGCTGGATACCCGGCGGGCGGTCAGGTTGAGGTTGTAGTTGGTGGCGGCACGCGGCGAAGCGAAACCCTTCAGGGTCAGCACGATGGTATCGCCGCGGGTCATCATTTCGTACAGTACTTCGGAAAATGCCATCAATCCTTCCCATCCGGCGCGCACATCTTTTTCAAAGAAATAATCGAGCGTATCGGTTGCTATCTGAAGCTCCTTACCCGTCATACCGGCGGTATATTTTGCAATAAAATCATCCTTCCGGTTGTAATATTCCACATACGTCGGGCGGTAGTCACGCGCAGTAGTGGTAGCCATGGTACGCGGATCGGGATAGTCATTGTCAAAGAAAAGGCGAATTGGCAGGTAGGCTTCCAGGATCAGTGGTTTCAGGCGCAGTTCCCGTACGATCTTTTGAAAGTCGATCCGTTCGAGGTTGGATGTTGAAAACTCCACAGAGTCGCGGGAGAAACCTTCTTTTGTCGCTTTAATCATGTAACGCCGGTCGTAGTTGACTGTCGTTTCATAGTTTTTGCCCAGCGGGCTGAGGTATTGATCCCGGCGGTTGTCTCCACCGATTTCCACCAGTTCATAACGCACGCCGTACAGCGTGTCGCGGTTTTGCATATTGGTTGTAAATGCCTCGAAACTCAGACCGCGCGTGATGTACAGTTTTCTTTCAATCGTCGTATTGCCATCCAGGCCTTCCGTCGACACAATATCCGTCGAGTCAATGGTATATCCGGGTTTGGAAACGACCACTTTATAGCGGTGATCGAATTTCAGCGGGTATTCAAAGCGGTTGTCAGCGGGGCGTGTTTGTTCCAGCATTTCCAGCGGCGAACCACCTTTGCCCGTAGCGAAAGTGCCGCCCGGCAGCAGTTGGCCAATATCATAATACCGCGCTTTGGCGCCCTGGATCGGCTGTTTGGTTTCCTTGTCATACACAGTAACGATCAGGTTTACCTCAGCAGGCGTGAGGTATAACTTCTTGATCAGCACATCTTTCCAGATGGTTTTGGGCGTGTCAAAAACGATGGTATCGCTTTTAAAATGCGGTTTATCAGCAATGAGCATGTATTTTTTACCCGGTTGCAGCGGAAATGCAAAGTTGGTTCCCGCCACTTTTACCTTGATTTCTTCACCCGGCCCGTTGGGGGTAATTTCCACCAGACGCATCGTGGTAGCGGACAAAGAGTCGCCCGTCAAACGATTGAAGGTAATGGCAAGCATCTGCGGTTTTACCAGATCCGCTTTGAAAATATCGTAGCAGCAGGCCTCTTCCGAACTGTTGTGGTCGCCCCGGCGGTTGGACGACAAAAAGGCCGTGTGGCTATTCGGCGTCAGGGTAAAATAAGCGTCGTTGTAACTTGAATTCAGCGGAACGCCCATGTGCACAGGCTCGCTCCATTTGTTACCATAACCCTGGGATTTGTAAATATCGAAACCGCCCAGTGTTTGCAAACCGTCCGTGCTGTAATACAGTGTACCCGTGTTGGAGTGGTAGAACGGCGTCACATCATTGCCCGCCGTGTTGAGGGGCAAATTGAGCGGCGCAGCAAATCCATCCGGCTCGATCACGCTGTACCAGATATCGCGCATGCCCCTGCCGCCGGGCCGGTCGCTGACAAAATAGAGTACTTCTTTGTCCTCACCCGGGATTTTGCCGATATTCGAACCGGTTGAAGTGTAACCCGGCATATTGATACTTTCCGGCAATTTGACAGCAGGCCCCCAGGTGTTTCCCTGGCGTTGGCGCATGTACAGTTCGCAACGAATCTCCGCGTCGCTGATAAAATCGCATTCGGAATAATACATCACATCACCCTTTTCATTAAAGGTAACGTGTGCGGTATGCCGGTTTTCCTGGTTAAAAGTGGCTGGTTCAGCGGTCAGTACCTCATCCTGAATGGTGGCGCTGAGTACTTTTACCAGGTAACGCTCCGGGTTGCGTTTGTCATTTTTAAAAGGAAAGCGGTAGGAAGAGAACCACAGGGTATCGCCCAGCATCAGGGGTGAATACTCGGAAAAACGCGTGGTATTGACAGACAAGGTATCCAGCGGCGTGACGGGTGTTTCCAGGTCCGTATTATCGGCTACGGAAAGCGCCCAATCGCTGTTTTCGAGGCCTTTCTGGGCCTCTTCCATCATTTGAGCGGTAGCGGAGGCAGGTTCTTCATGCAGGAACCGGTGGTACAGCGCCTTGGCTTCCACATAATTGCCCTGTAAAAATTGCATCGCGGCAAAATCAAGCAATACCGATCCGTCTTTATTCATATCGTGGTCCAGCATGTACTGGTAGGCCGACTGAGCCAGGGGAAGCGCATTGATTTTAACGGCCGATTCGGCATAACCTTTCCAGGCGGACGCCAGGCTGCTATCGGCGCGGATCACCCGGTCATAGAATTTCATGGCCGTGTAATAATCGCCGTTGCCGCTGGCTTTCGCCGCTGCCTGTTCCAGTTTGGCAATGGAAGGAGCACGGTCGAGTTCCTCGTTGATCCGATCGGAAACACCGTTTTGCGCACGAAGCATCCCGGAAGAGATCGTGAGCAGTATGATTACGAAAATGCAATTGGCGTGCCTCATGCTGAATAATTTCTGGTTACTGATATGTTGCAAAAAGGTGATTGCGAACATGGGGTGGTTTTAATGAAAGTTGAGCGGTTGAGAACGTTGATAGTTGAGATAGCGTTGGTAATCAGTGGATTATTACACTTTCTCATTCAAAACTACTTTGCATTCTCTATATTAATAGTGTCAAATAATCGGGCAGGATTTGAAGGTCGGCAGTGGTTTGATTTTGTATAGTCGGTAAATCAGCGACACTTCGGGACCGCCGCGGCGATTGGTCACGAGGTTCACATCCGACCAGAAATTCACGTCGTAGGTGACGCCCAGCGTCCAGGTTTTATACAATACTTCCACATGCGGAATCAGGGCATCCTGGTAGCGGCTGCGGTAATCGGCGCCGATTTGCAGGGACAATTCCTTGTAAGGTTTCTGATTGAGGTGAAAACGAATGCCGCCGCCGTATACGATCTCGCGATAGCCGCCTTGTTTTTGATAACTGGCCTGTACCATCAGGTCATAATTGGAAGCCAGTTGAATGAGGCCTATGCCGTAAACGCTGAGTTTGTTGTACAGCCGCACATTTCCGGGATCAGCCAGAGTGGAAGACCAGAAATCATGGTACGGACGGTTAATGTGGTGCATGGCAGCACCGAGGTCGAGGCGATTGCGTTTGGTGCCGCCCTGCATGCGGAAATTCAATCCGGCGCTGAGGTCGAAATACTTCAGGCTGGTATTTTGCAGCAACAGGTCTTCATTGGGATTGATGCCCGCATCGAAAGCACAGCCGTCCCACTGGTTGCCGAAATTAATTTTCGACTGGTCAAAGGCCCGCTGTCCGAACGCCGGCGTGGCGCCGAGGGTCAGGAATTTATTTTTACCGGTGGGTAAAGTCAGGGCTATCGGGATGCCTATTTGCATCGATGTGAGGTGCAGGCTGCCCTGGCGGTCGTAATTCAGGAAGAGCGAACCGGTCAGGAAGCGGTCGTATTTCCCCTTCGTGAAATATATTTTGTTTTCGACACTACCCGAAAAGGTGGTGTATGGCACAGGAACGCTGCGCCATTGGCTCCGATAATTGCCTACAAAACGCATATCACCGCCAAATACGCCTGCCAGACCGGGATTGAGGTTGAGGGGCGAATTGCTGAATTGCGAAAAATGGATGTCCTGCCCAGCCAGCAAGGAAGCCTGGAGCAAGCCAAATACGAGAATAAAAAAACGCAGAGATGTCAAAATTTCCTTCACAAGTGCCTTTTTAATATTTGGAAAAATGAGATTAAACAAAGATACCCGTACGATCAGTACCTGACAATCAAAGGATTGTCATATACATTGCAAATAGCGTACCACAGTCGCCAATGAGCGCGTAAATGACAAATAACCGGCGGGAAATCGGCAGGGAGATGATGGCGCCGCTTCAGAATAAGTGCAGGAATGGCACAAGAAGCAAGCTAAACTTTTGAGAGATGATGAAACCGCTGTAAAGGTAGTGTTTTCTGGCGGCTGGAAAAATTTTGACCTAACTTTTATGTTTTGTTGGGTGAGTCGTGAGTCGTGAGTTGTGAGTCGTGAGTATACAATCACTCACAGTGACCGGTACCACGTCAGTGTGAGTGATTGTATACTCACTACTCACCACTCACTATTCACTATCTTTGTCTCCATTTTATGAAAATCCTCCTCATCGGTCAGGGAATAGCCGGCACCATGCTGGCATGGGCGCTGCATCAGCGCGGCGTACAGGTGCGTATAGCCGACGGCAGTCTGCCGGGCAATGCTTCGCTGCCGGCAGCGGGCATTATTAATCCGGTGACCGGAAAACGTTTTGTGAAATCGTGGAGGCTGGAAGAATTTTTTCCGGCGGCTAAACATGCCTACCAGGCGCTCGAACAGTTTTTAAAAGTTCCGGTCTGGCAGCCCCACCCTATTCTGCGCCTGCTCGGTACAGCCGAAGAAAGCAACGACTGGGCAGCCCGCTGCGCCCTGCCGGATTACGCCGGTTACTTAGGCGAACGCAGAGACGCAGGCGCCTGGCAACCTTTTATCAAACCCGGACTGAGTTATGGCGTGATCCACCAGGCAGCGCGGGTGCATTTTCCCAACCTGATCGGCCGTTTCCGGCAATGGGCCCTGGAGTCGGGCATGTTTGAAAACAGGGCAATAGACTATGATACTGTCCCCGGTATCGCTTCAGACTACGACGCAGTTGTTTTTTGTGAAGGCTTCCGCGCTACAGAAAATCCCTTTTTCCCGGAGTTATTGTGGCAACCCGCCAAAGGAGAAGCGCTGCTGCTCCGGCTTCAAAACGCCGGACATATCACGGATATGCTCAAAAAAACGATGACCCTGGTACCCATGGGCGAAGGCGTTTTTTGGGCCGGCGGCTCCTATCAGTGGCATTATCCCGACCTGTTGCCCAGCGAAGGAGAGCGCAATTTTATCCTCCGGCACGTGGAAGAAATGCTCGCCGCTCCGTATGAAATCATCGGTCACGTAGCGGGCGTGCGGCCTGCGGTAAAAGACCGGAGACCCTATCTCGGGGCGAGTAAAAAGCACTCTAATTTATTTATATTCAACGGATTAGGCACTAAAGGCGCCTTACTTGCACCTTATTGGGCCGAGCACCTGGCAGAGCATTTATTGCTGGGAAAACCACTGGATGCGGCAGTGGATACCAGGCGCGCGGATGCGGGCGCTTAAAATGTTATTTTTTTGCAAAAAAAATTGAATTTCAATTATTTATAAAAACACCCTTATCTTTGGCGCGGCAAATTGCCACATCACTTTTTTTTCTTTTTTTACAATGAATACTGGTACAGTAAAATTTTTCAATGAATCCAAAGGTTTTGGCTTCATCGTAGACAACTCCACTAAAGAGGAAATCTTTGTTCACGCAACTGGTTTGATCGACAATATCCGCGAAGGCGATGTCGTCACTTTTGAAACTGCGCGTGGCAAAAAAGGCATGAATGCTGTAAATGTCAAAATTGCGTAAGCAATTCTGGCATTCAATTCATATTTATGCAAAACCGCCGTTGGCTCTGACCAGCGGCGGTTTTTTTGTGTTTGGTGTGTGGTGTTTAGTGTTTGGGGTGCTTCGCTTTTGGCAATAGTGCGTAATTTATCCAAAGACCGACTATTCCCAAAAGCGAAGCACCCCCAAACACCAAACACCACACCCGAAACACCAACTTCATCGCCACGAATACACCAGATTCACCTCCCCGGACGCGCCGAAAATACTCGCCAGCGACTGCGTTACGGGCAAATCAAACCCGAAACCCACTTTGAACTGGCTGTTCAGCATTTGCACCTGGTCGCCGAAAAACAGACCCGCTTCAAAATGGATGGCAGCGCTGAATTGCTCCCCAAACCCTGTATTCAAGCCTGTACCGGCCCAGAGCAATTCATTGATCTGGCAGCGCAGGTTCATGTCCACATTCAGCGGGCTGTTCGGCGCGTACTTAAACCAGACGGAAGGTTCGATAAACGAGGTTTCATTGCCCAGCCAGGGCGCGCTCCAGTAGCCGCCCGCCACGGCAAATACGTGCGGAATGCGGCGAATATTAAAATCTTCTTTCCCACCGCTGAACTGTGTGCTCAACCCAAAAGTCTGCGGCACGGATATACCCGCATAATACCGGTCGGCATACTGGTAAAATACGCCCACGCCGATATCGGGACGGATCGCTCGATCGTCCGTCAGAGGCTGGGTCGTCGGGTCTGGAAACTGAATATCGCTGAGCCTTGCCCTGTACTGCACCGCTCCGGCGCTCAGGCCGATGGTCAGCGACTGCACTACCCTTCTGCCCGATTTGATCCGGTAGGCAAATCGCCCGTAAACACCCGTATGGCCGATTTTGCCGGTCTGGTCGTTCAGCGCGTGCGCTCCGAACACGCTGTTTTGTTCGTCGGCTACGTATTCCCAGTTCAACAATTGGGTACGCGGCGACTCGGATAGTCCCCACCATTGGGTGCGCCAGGTGCCGCTGAGGCTCATGCTGCGGTTGTTCAGCAGGAAGTTGTTGGATACTGCCGCGGGATTCAGGATGCTCCATTGGTCCCGGTACACCGTAAACAGGGGCGCTTGCTGCGCTTGCAGGCACTGCATGGCTTGAAAAAACAGCAGCAGTAAAATGATATGTTTCATACGGTTGTTTATGTATTATTGGGATATTGAGATATTAGGATATTGGGATATTGGGATATTGGGATATTGGGATATTAATTGATATTTGGATATTGGGATATTAATTGATATTTGGATATTGGGATACTTAATTGGCAATCAATGAATTGGGTATCAATATCTCAATATCTCAATATCTCAATATCCCAATATCCTAATATCCCAATTATTCCTGTTCAAAAAGGTGGATCACGCCGGTCTGGGTTCCGCCAATGATTGTATCGCCATCCCATGCCTGCAAATAATAATAATATGCGCCGCCGGGCAGGTTTTTTCCGCTGAACTGTCCCAGCCAGGGCGCATCGTTCCGGTAATTTTTTTCCTGAAAAACGAGGTCGCCCCAGCGGTTAAAAACAGCGATTTCAACCCTGGTAAAGCCGTTGATTCCCCTGATGGTCAACTGGCCGTTGGGGCCGGGATCATTGACAACCAAACCTTCCGGCACGACCGGCAGGTTTTGAATATCGATGGTAACGGTAGCCGTATCGCAGGGGAAATTACAGGCAGAAGCCGGGCTGCAAACGGTGTATTGAAATTGCACCGTACCCCGGAAATTTTCATCTACTGTGTACCGGAACCGGCGGCCTTCCTCCAGATATTCCAGTTGACCGACAGCAGGCGCACCAATCTGGGTAACCACCGTATCGGACAATCCGGCCAGCGCGTCATTGAGCAATACTTCCATGACGGCAATATCCTGCGCTCTTTGCAGGGTGTAACGGTCGTCGCTGAGTTGCGCCCTTTTTTCTAAAAAAAATACCACCGTATCGGATGCTGCTGCCGTACAATTACCGAGGCTTACCTGCCAGACAAAAGCATTCGCGCCCGTTTGCAGGTTTCGGGCCGCAGTCATGGCGCTGGCCGGACTATCCACGGTTGCCGAGCCGAGAGAGGCCCATGCACCCGTGCCCTGTGGCGGCGCCTGCGCTTTCAGCACCACTACACCCGCAGCGCACAGCAGCGAGTCCGTTCCGGCAAATACCTGCGCCGGGTCGAGGCTCAATACGGTCACCGGCGCGCCGCCCACTGCGATGGACCGGCAACCGGCCGAATCGCGCAACACGAAGTATTCACCCGAAAAATCAGTGGATGTCACCAGTAACTCCAGCATCGGTTGCACCGTGACCGCCGAATCGCCGTTGGGAAAAAACCATACGTATCTGACGGCAGGAGCAGGATACAAATCGTCGACTTCGAGGGACAAAATGGTATTGCCGCATACTTGCGAAGGAACCAGCACTGCATAAACAGGCAGTACGGAACATCCGCCGCCGCCTTGCCCGCTGTTTACCGTAGCGGTTGCACTGCGGGTACAACTGTTGCTATCCGTCACTGTCACCGTGTAAGTGCCCGGAGCGAGGCTGCCGATTTGAGCGGTAACGGCGCCGGTGCTCCACAGGAAATTATAGCCGGGCGTTCCGCCGCCGGGCATGGCAGATGCCGAGCCGTCGTTTGCGCCCATCGTACTTTCATTGGTCGCATTAACGCTCAGGGTGAGCTGGGCAGGTTGCGTCAACTGGGTGCTGCTTGTTGCGGTACATCCGAGGTTGTCCGTTACCGTAACAGTGTAGTTTCCCGCTGCCAGGTTATTGGCGGTCACGCCGTTTTGCCCATTGCTCCAGGCATAGTTATACCCGGGTGTTCCGCCGGCGGGCACTGCCGTCAGGGCGCCGTTTGTGCCGCCGAAACAACTGATATTTTGACTTGTAAATGAAGTGCTTAGCAGTGCGGGCTGTGTCAATTGGGTGCTGCTCGTTGCGGTGCATCCGAGGTTGTCCGTTACCGTGACGGTGTAGTTTCCCGCTGCCAGGTTAATGGCGGTCACGCCGTTTTGCCCATTGCTCCAGGCATAGTTATACCCGGGCGTACCGCCGGCGGGCACTGCCGTCAGGGCGCCGTTTGTGCCGCCGAAACAACTGATATTTTGACTTGTAAATGAAGTGCTTAGCAGTGCGGGCTGTGTCAACTGGGCGCTACCGATTACCGAGCAGCCGTTGTTATCCCTTACCGTGACAGTGTAGTTTCCCGCTGCCAGGTTGTTGATCGTTCCGCTGTTTTGTCCGTTACTCCACGCATAGTTATACCCGGGCGTACCGCCGGCGGGCACTGCCGTCAGGGCGCCGTTTGCACCGCCGAAACAACTGATATTTTGTGTTGTAAATGAAGAAGTAAGCTGCGATGGTTCTGCAATGGTAGCCGTTTCCGAGGCCGTGCAGCCGGCCGCATCGGTTGCAGTGACGGTATAGTTATTTGGGGCCAGGTTGCTAATCATTGCAGTGGTTGCCCCCGTACTCCACAGAAAAGTGACGCCTGCAACGGGGGAGCCTACTGAGGTGGCAGTGGCAGCGCCATTTGTGCCGCCGAAACAACTGACATCCGTATCCGCTACGTTAACGTCGAATGTGGCGCAGTTGGCCACTGTAGCGCAACTTGAAAACTCGGACGTATTGTTCCCGTTCAAAGTACTCGTAGCCGTCACCTGTTGTCCGGCATTCAACGCGCCTGGGGTCAGGTTGAGTTGCCAAACTCCGGCTGCGTTTGCCGTCACCGTGCCGACTAAAGTTTTGCCCTGACAGGGCGCTCCGGCACATCCTGTCGGATCGTTGATATACACTTCGACCACTGCATTGGCCGGGGCGGTACCCCGAACGCGCTGGGTATTGGCCACTATGGTCGGGGTAGCGGGGCCGGCCGAGCGGTTGATCCCCTCGACGGTATTACAAAAAATACTGTTTTGCGTAATCAGGGCCGTTGCAACGGGCGTGGTGGTAAAAACGCCGTTTCGGTTGTTGTGCAGTGTATTTCCGGTCACAGTATTCGTACTGGCGTCGAGCCGGATACCGTGTCCGCCGGCGGTAGCCGTAAAATTCCGGATGGTCAGCCCCCGCACCGTATTCCCCGTACCCGACAAGCGCAGGCCGTGGGCCGGTGCACCGGATGCGGAAGAGCCGTCGATGATGATGCCATTTTGGGAATTCCCGTCCAGCAGCACGCCGCTATCGCTGATCAGCAATTCTGAAATTGGCTGTATCACAGTGGAGCCGCTTGGAATCGCAAATACAATCGTGGTGAAAATGGGCATCGTATTGACGCATTGGCAGGCCCGGGCCAGCGATCCGGTAATGTTGCCGCCGGAATTATTGGTCACTGTAAAGGTGGTGGTACCCGTTGGGCATTGCGCTTCAGCGATCAGTCGACCGAAAAGCAACCACAGCAAGAGTATATTTTTTATGTTGAACATTGTTTCCCAATTAATTGGTGTTTGGTGTGTGGTGTGTGGTGTTTAGGGCGCTTCGCCTTTGGCCGACCCCGACCCCTAAAGGAGAGTACATCGCAATAGATTGACAGTCAGAACTTTAAAGTATAAATCATTCATCTATCGCGATGTACTCCCCTTTAGGGCAATGTCGTTGACTTAAGCGTAGTGAAGAGGTGTCATCTCCTGACGAAGGAAGGAGGTGACATCTCGTAACGGTCGTTTTCAAGTAATTCTCGCTACGAGATGTCACTTGCTCCTGCGTCGCAAATGACACCTCTCCGCTAAGTCAACGACATTGCCCTGAAGGGGTCGGGGGCGGCCAAAGGCGAAGCGCCCTAAACACCACACACCAAACACTAAACACCTATTATTTTTGTTCTATAAAGTAAAGCGGCAAATTCTTATCCAACTGGCTTTCCGGCATAAAAGGCGTCTGGCTCGTCGGGGCATTGGGAACACCGGATTGCACAAGGGCAGGTACGCGGCGGCGTAAAAAATCGTACAACTCGCCCAGACGCACAATGCGGTCGCTATCGGTATCTGCCATGAATGCGCCGTTGCCGTCCGTGCAGGTTTTACCAGAGAATGCGTCGAGCAGGGCCTCCGTGAACGCGCCGTTGCCCCAGGCTTTGTCTTCGTACGATTTTTCGGTACTTCCGCAGGAAGTCAGGGTACTGACGCCCGGTTGCGTTTTCGCCAGATCCACCACCGCTTTGCTGACACCGCCATACCCTTCTTTTGCGCCGCCGCTGTGGCAGGCATCGATAAAGATCAGTTTTTTACAATTGATATTGCTCAACACTTCGAGGATGTCGGATTTAAAATCGAGGGCCAAACGTTCGTACTTGGGGTTGTAACCGGTTTGCAGGATTTTAAAACGATTGTCGGCAATTTTACCATGAGAAGAGATAAAGACGAGCACCATATCGCTCTGTTTGATCTGTTTGTCATCCCATTGATACGCCAGGTCATACATGGCCTGCTTGATGCCGGTGAGGTCCGTTTTTTCAGGAGTGGTGAGTTCTGTTACAAACACTTCATTGAATAATTTTCCTTCACCGCCCTGGTTTTTATAGGCAGCGGCGAAATCCCGGGCATCCTGGCCTGTGAATTGCAAATCTTCGTGTTTGGGGCCGATACTCACTACATAGAGGTTGGCGCGTTCGGGGGTAAATTCGACCTCCAGGGCGTCCGACACTACATCGTCTACCACCAGTTCGAGGTGGTTATTGCCCTGTTGCAGCGGTATTTTGTTTTTGTAGGTGTAAATGTATTTGGATTCCTCCTGGCGCGGAGGCGACAGGTCTTCTTCGTTAAATTTGGAGCCATCCATTTCTACGCCGTTCACTTTTACCTTGATGTTTTTGGTATTCACCGGTTTGGGCGACACGACGGTCATTTTCACCTCGATGTGGTCGTCCGTTTTGCGGACTTTATTGGTGCCGGTTTCATGCGGGGCCGGGTCGCTCCAGATCAGGATGGGGCCGTTGGAAACCAGGGATGTTTTGCCGGAAGTCGCATTCCATTCCAGCGTTTTGCGCACTTTTTCGCGGCCTCCCTCCTTCACGACACAAACGATACGGGCAACGGAACCGGTAAACTGGGCTGTTTTTACAAAAACCAGCCGTGCATCGCGGCGGCTGTGCGCAGCGATCAGCCCCATCGGCGCATTGGAAGCGCCTTGCGCAGTAATACCCGGCGGACAAATAAAACTGACCTCTGCGGCCCGTGAAGTGGAATCGCCGCTGTTTTCGATTTGTACTTTCAGGGTAACTTCATCCGAGCGGGCACTGCCGGCAAACTGGTGGTCGGCAATCAGTAAGGTAGCCGGTTTGGGTTTGCGCAGGGTGATCGTTTTTTCAAATGTCTGGAGCGATTTGACGCCCGAAGAAAGCGTCACCGAAAGTTGCTGATCGCCGGG
>JALHMA010000082.1 GCA_022844265.1 Saprospiraceae bacterium
AGAAGCCCTGGAAAAATACCGCCAACGCTGGCTCGCCAATGATATGAACCGCCGCAGCGACAGTTTTTTAAAACTATTGATCGCTTTTTCTCAAAAAGACTATGCTACTGCCGCTGCGGAGAAAAAAATCAAAAAGGAGATGGACGTTTTAAAAAGCCTTACACCGGAGGTATCCGGCCAGAATTTTGCCGTGGAGGTGGTACCGTATGAAACACTTTGGGCGTTGCTGAATACACAAAAATAGCCCGAGACCCGGTGTCGGGTTTCGGGCTATTTTTAAAAGGCAACAATGTTACAGCGTATTTTCCAGGTTCAAATGAACAACATGTGGGTGCCCACGCCGCTTCCTTGTTTGTAAAAATCGCCAACCGTAATCACGCCGTCTACGTCGTCGTACAGGTCTTCTTTTGTATAGTGAAACATGTCCATGGCTAATTTGCAGGCCCAGAGTTTCACGCCGGATGCTTTCAGGATATCGAGGAATTCATGTACATCCGGCATATCGATGCGCTCCATCTCTTTTTTCATCATGTGGGTGGCCAAGGCTTCCATGCCTGGCAATCCTCCGAGCATCGTTGGCATGTGCATAGCGGGGTTGCCCACCGTTGCAATGTGCAGGTGTTCCAGTTTCTTTTTATGGATGGCTTCCAGGCCAAAAAAAGTAAAGAACATCTCTGCTTCAATTCCTTCCATCCTTGCGCCGTTGGCAAGTACAAACGCTGCGTATACATTTTCAAGCGTTGCTTTGGAAAGGATAATCATCATTTTTTTGATATCTCCGTTATGATCGCTCATGGCTGATAATGTTTGATGGTGAGGGCGTTAAATGCAACTGACAGGTTTTGGGATTCCTGCGATTTTGGAGGCTGTTTTCAAGGGCGCCATCGGGAAAAGTTGGTAGAACTCCTTGATGTCGACTACGCCGCTTTTTCCGATTTTGCGGATACTCAGCGGAACCTCTTTTTTAAATTCACTTTGCAGATAATCAATGACTTCCCAGTGTCTCGGTGTCATGGTAATGTCGGCTTCCTGTGCCAGATCCGTTCCGATTTGTTTGTTCCATTGCGAAAAATCGGTGAGGTAACCTTCTTCATTGACGTTGATGGTTGCCCCGGCTATTACTTTTTCCATTGATAGCAGTTTTTAATGTTAATCGAATGATTTTCCGGCCTCCTGCATGGTGGTCGAAACGAACGGAATATGGGTGCCTTTCAACAGCATATTCCAGTATATCCAGCGGAAAGCCAGTTTACCCATGTGGTTGATGCGACTTTCTTTCAGGAGGCGGAGCGGACCTACGCCCGGGAATGGAAATGTACCTTCCACGGGTTCGTGGGTATAGTTGAAGTCGATGAGCAATGCCTTTCCGTTTCCGGTTTCCACAAAACAATTGGCATGTCCGTCAAATTCTTCTTTCAGGGGTTCACCGGCGATGAAACGCAGGATATTATCGGTCAGGATTTCCGCTTCAAAGTGAGCGACAGATCCTGCTTTGGATGCGGCTATGTCAGTAGCATCGCCCAGCACAAAAATGTTGGGCCAGTCTTTGGATTGCAGGGTTGCTTTGTGCGTGGGCACATAGTTGAGGTCGTCGCCCATGCCGGAGCGCGCAATCAGTTCGTCTCCTTTGTTGGTTGGTACGGTGACCAATAGATCGAAAGGCACTACACGCCCGCCATAATCGATGATTGTTTTGTTTTCATTGTCGATGCTTTCGATGGCAAAATCGCTTTCAATTTTGATGTGCTTTTCATCGAGCAGGTGTTGAAGCGCATTGGTGGCTTTCGGCTTGGTAAAAGCGCCGCTCAGGGGCGTGACAAAAGTGATGTCTACTTTGTCGCGCAGGTTTTTATGTTTGAAATATGAATCTGCCAGGAAAGCAAATTCGAGGGGTGCAACGGGGCATTTTATGGGCATTTCTGTGATATGTACCACAAGTTTTCCCCCTTCCCATTCCCGTAGTTTATTGCGCAGGGCCAGTGAACCTTCAAAAGTGTAAAAGTCGAATACACTTTTTTGCCATTCTTTACCCAGCATGCCTTCCGTTTCTTCCGGTGCAATTTTAGCGCCGGTGGCAATGATCAGAAGATCGTAATGCAGGCGGTCGCCATTTTTCATACTTACGTATTGCTCCTGCGGTACAATCCGGTCGATTTGTTCGTTGATTAAATTGACCCCGCGGGGGATAAAATCCCGAATAGGTTTGGTGATATCTTCCGGCTCATATATATCGAAGGGGAGAAACAGATAACCTGGTTGATAATGGTGCTCTTCTCTTTCGTCTATGATGTCAATTTCCCAGCTACCGTGAGTTAAATGGTGTTGGAGATGGTTGGCCATCATGGTTCCGGCAGTCCCGGCGCCTAAAATAATTATGCGTTTCATGTTGTCCTGATTTTGCAGTGATTAAAACCCACTACAAAAGTCCGGGATGGCTACACGATCAGAGATGATGCACATTATGGGAGTTAATGATATTGGTTGTCATTGCGGGCATTTTATGCCCCTCCATATTGGGGAAGTACACTTGCTCGGTATCGTTGTTGAAATTGGAACTGACAATACTCCGCAGGATGTAGTTGCGAAAAAACCACCACTTTCCACGTTTGATTTCGTCGTATACCAACCTTCCCAGGCCTTCCCTGTATAGTTTGATAGAGGAATTATAGGTCGTTTTTAAGGTCTGAAGCAGTTCCAGCATTTCTTCCTTCCCGATAGTCGGGTGTTTCCAGACGAGGTTCCGGGAGTCGTATTTGTGCAGGTCGGGTTCGTCGATACCGAATTCCCGCTCTATGGATTTCCATTGGCCCGTGCCAGGAAAGGGTGTCAGGATACTGGCTCGGTTGATTTCAAAACCAAGGGCCTTGAGCCGGTAAGCATCGTCGATGGTTTGTTGCCGGTTCATATTCGGATGTCCTATGATGGAAAAAGCATATCGGAACATACCGGGTTTGCGCGACAGTTCTGCCCATCTTTTAATGTTGTCTATTTTTTGCTTTTTGTTCACATCGCGCAACACCGCCTCATCCATAAATTCGACGCCGATGCCGGGCAGGCGCATGCCGCGTTCGTACCATTTGTCGAGGTTGGCCAGGAAAATCTCAACCCGTGACTGTGCGGCCCAGATCATGCCGTATTTGGAGAGGAGTTTGGTGATTTCGTCATAATGCGCAGCATTTGCGCCAAAAGTTTCATCAAAAATGGCAATATACCGGATTCCTTTTTGGTGATAGTATTGCAACACGCGGTCGATACTTTCCAGACTGACGGTAAAGCGGTCTTTGATGAATACGGGCGTTTGACAAAAATTACATTTATAGGGACACCCGAAGGAAGTGTACAAAATACCGAAAGACAGGAACCGGATTTTCCAGATGGCTGTTACCGTGGCCGTCATGACAGGGTGTTCTACCCGGTCGGGAAGGATGGTATAGCCGAAAATTTCGGCCACCTCATTAAATGCAGAGCCGGTGACAACCCTGTCCACAGCGTTTTCAATGGCAGGCACCGGAGCGCCGTAATTGCCCGCCCATATCTCTTTTACACCTTGTTCGCGGGCGTATTGTATCATTTCAAGAATCTCCGGGATTTGGTACAGATAGACGCTGAATCCAACAATGTCCCAGCCTTCCTTTAATTTCTCTTTAAAATCCTCCAAGGACGGATACTCCATAATGTCTATTTCCGGGACGTTTTGTTTTAAAAAACGCAAACCGGGACTCACCCGCACGACCGCTCCGGCCCGGGGGAAGGTTTTTACGTGCTCGGCAACCATATCGGTTACCACGTTCGGCTTGTTGTAAACGGTGGTGAATAATACTTTTTTCATGGCAAAGTATCTGGTTTTCGCAGTACATAACTCCTGTATTGCATTTCATTAGAAGAAAAAGCCTTGAACCGGTTACTGCCTTCCACGCCTGCAAACTCATAAAAAGATGGAAGTAACCAGGCCGGCGCCCGCTCCTTAATTACCCGCTTGCGTGCTTCGGTATCCAATTGCAGGGCACGGACTACATTTTCCCGAATGTCCTTTTGCTGAAGTATAGAAAATCCCGGTTTTTGCAGCATTGTATGTATCGAATCCACATCCTTGTTTTGAATCATATCGGTAAAAAAGAAGTAACCGCCGGGTTTCAGCACCCGGTATACTTCCTGAAAAAAGGCGCCGGTATCAGGGTAGCACCTCGCTGATTCAACATTGACAACCGCATCAAAACGGTCTGCATCAAAAGGTAAATGCATAGCGGAGCCACATATAAAAGACAGGCCCGGTACCTGGTGGAATCGTTTGCAATAAGCCATCAAACGTTCAGAAATGTCCATCGCGATGTACTCCTTCGGCTGGTGGTAACGCGCCAGAAAGGATGCGCCGCCACCGCGCCCGCAGCCCACTTCCAGCACCGATTTGTTTTGGAGAGAGGCGTCCCGTGTGGCGTGCCGGTACAGTTGGATGCCATAACGATTCGGCTCGTCGTTCGAGGCCAGCACCAAATCTTTGAACTCCCCATTCGGGCTGGCGTAGCCGTAATTCAAAAAAACATTGGAATAATCCGCATCCAGCCGGTTCAGTACATGGTGCCACAAACGCCACAATACGGGGCGAATGGGGAGTGGCAGCTCGCAATAGTGTTCTACCAGTTTTTTCATAAGTTCTTATTCCACAAGATGATAGGCATGGCAACCACTTGCCTGTTTTAGAGCCGTCAGGCCTTCTTCAATGGTTCCGTTGATAGCGCTGCCACATTTATTCCGGCAAAACGGACAGGCGTGGAAGTAGCCATCCGTATCGACGTACAAATAGCGTTCCCCGCCGCCGCCGCAACCCACCTGGCGCTGGAATGTGCCATGGTATTCTATGATGGGGTAGTAGCGGTATGCCCGCCCGGTTTGGATTTTTCGGTGAAAGTTTTCCAGCACGGTCCAGTGCTCTTCCATGAGTTCGACGGCTTCATCAGATTGGGCATAATGCCCGACTGCGCGTGGTTCGAGTATTCTGATAAAATGCACCTGAAGCGATTGGGCCAGCTGCAGGTAGTGCCATAAGTGCTCCGGGGTACAAAAGTCGCGGGTTGGCACCAGGTTGAGTCCCACCACCAGCCCTGCCTTGCGGGCATTTTGGGCTGCCCGTACTGCCCAATCAAACGCGCCTTTCAAACCGCGAAAACGGTCGTGTTCGCCGGCATCCCAATGATCTAAACTAATGGAAATGCCGGTCAACCCTGCATCTTTTAATTGTTTGGCCCTGGCTTCATCCAGCAGGTATCCGGAGCTCACCACCCAGAAATCTGTTTGTCTGGTATCGCTTTGTTGTAGTATTTCAAGCAAATCGTGGAAGCGATTCATTGGTTCGCCGCCGCCGAGTTCCACATTGGCAAGGCCCCGCGCCTGAAATTTTCGGATAATTGTCAGCATATCTTCTACCGACATCACGTCTTTGTGATTCAGGGCTTCCCACTCAAAACAGTGTTCGCAATGCATCGAGCATTTTTTCGTAATCGCCATAAAAAGCAGGAGCATCCCTTTGGTAAATCCGGGGATCGGCACGCTTCGGTGAAGTTCGTTGCGGAGCATGGTGTCCAGACCGGGAGAGGGGCTGCCGGAAACACTCATCATGGAAAAAGTGCGGCCCCCGACGACCACTGCTTTGTGCAAATGCCGGTAGCGGTTGTTTTTGCTGTTTTTTTCCAGCAGCCCACGGATGGCCCGTCCTGCATCGCGCAGGTTGGGATAAGATTGTACCGCGATCCGGCAGGCCCGCAACAGGACACCGGCTTGATACATTTTGAAACGCCACCCCGTGAGAAAACGGTTGTTATTGGTTTCCATGGCATGTAGCGTTTAACGGTACTGTTGAGCAACCCAAATGGTATCCCGGCTGGTAAGTTCATTCCAGCGCTCGCGGGCGTATTTGGGAAATGCATCTGCCTTGGTGAATTGGCGCAGGAATCGCCGGCTGGGGTTTCCCGCTACGGGTGGGCGCTGAATCCGGTAATGTCCTTTTGCATGCAGCAATAAACTGCGTTCCACGTTCGCAGGCAGAACTGGCGCAACAAAAAGCAGGGCAGCTTTGTCGCCGACCTTTGGCTGCATGTAATATTGAGCGTCGTCGGCCAGGAGCAGTGCTTTGATGTCCCGGCCATCCTGATCGGTTGCAGTTGCCAGGGGCAAGCGATAAGTACGTACCAGCGGCCCGAATGCAAAGTCCATTGCGACATAATCAATCTCCCAAAACCGGAACCCGGAAGTCAGTTTGACGCGCACCTCGTCGCCGCTTATTTTTGACAAATCCAATTGCAGTACATCGCGCCTGGGCGATTTGGGGCCGATCAGGTTGAAGAAGTCGGCCATTTCCCATTTTCCGGGCGCTGTTTCCAGCCAGACGGACAGCGGAAAATTCTGCTCAAGCGCCCATTGTTGCAGTGCTGCTGAATCCTTTTCCAGGAATTTCTGGCGCACTTTCGGGCCATATTTACCCAGGTCGCGCTGCAGCATTTCGTGCGCCGTAGCCAGCCAGGAAGAGGTGTTGGCGCGGATAAGCAGTTGCGCTTCCCGAACCCCGGACGGCTTCCTGAAATGCAGGATCAAGCCGTCTTCGGCACGCGAATTGGTGTTGTTTATGTCTCCCCTGAATGGAATATTATCTTCTTTCAGGATATCTGACAATGCATCCCGGCCTTCCAGATCGGTGGCGGTTTCCGGGCTCTCCGGCTGCGCCAAAGCGTGCAGGCGACCGTATTTATCGTATAAAACAATGGAACCTGCCGGGTGGTCTACTGCCATCAACTCGATCTGGTTAATGTATTGTATCTCAGGGTCTTCATTGACCATCTGAAGCCGGTACAAACCTTTGTCCGGCTGGAGTTGGGTAAGTGGGAGCCAGTCGTTCCGTTCCGTTTGCGGGTGTGTGGCGCCCGGAAAAATATCGCCCTGAAAAACGACCCCGTCCGGGTTTTCCGCATATATATTCGGGCAGGAACAAGCAACTGCCGCTACTATTACCAATGCTGCCACTGGTATCCCAGTAGTTAAAAGCCCAGCCGTGTAAGAAGCGCTCGACGATTTTCCGGCATTGTATTCATGTAAATCACTGCGAACAACCATGTCGAATGGAAGATTGATGGTCGTGGCGTTCGTTCTGGCCAACTCCTGCGAAAATTCATTTTTTACATACAGGAAGACAATTTGAAGGTTTTTGGTCAATTCAATTTTATTCGGTTGGGTTGTTGTAATTTTTTCGGCTTCCTGTCTTGACAGGCGTGTGATATTGCCTTCCAGCCTTGTTTGTAGCAATACCGTTGGCTCAACACGCCATGCGAAATCCATTGGGAAGGCTTCATCCAGCACATAGAAACGGACTAGACCTGGCGTTGCTGCGGGGTCTATTTGCATGCGATTGTACGTGTGACAACCAATTAAAACGGATGAAATAAGGGCGACCAGTATCAGGCTGGAGATTGCCTGGTGTTTGTGAATATAGGTGAACATGGTCTTTCAAGTTGAACGAATGGCTACGTTCGGGAGTAGAGCGTAATATCATTCCCCGTATCCCTTCGTTGGTGATACATATTTTTTACTTTACAGAACAAAGGGAAATATAAATTGGCAGGATCGGGATGATCTGCGTCAAACTGGCGGGTGATATTGGTTTGTTACGATATACAATACATGTAAAATGGCACACGGATTGAACGGATAAGACACGGATTAAAGAAATCCTTTAAAATCCGTGTCTTATCCGTTCAATCCGTGTGCCGTTAATCGCCCATCTGGGATGTGCGCTACATATCAGGGATGTGTGGTACTTGCCGGGTGCATCACGGTCTGCTGGTGCGCGATACTTTCATTGTGTACGGCCGCCAGGAATTTTTCAATAAAATCGTCGTTCAACCCGCGCTGACGGCCTTCTGTAAACCCTTTTTCCAGGATTTCATTCCAGCGTACGGCCTGCAGAATGGCAATATTGTTGCGCAGTTTGTAGCGACCGATGTCTTCCGCTACGCGCATACGGCGGGACAGCAGGTTGAGCAATTCCAGGTCGATTTCATCAATTTTGTGGCGCAGGTTTTCTATGTTTTCCAGAAACTCCTTATTGTCTGTTGTTTCGCGGCGTACGATGAGGCTGGCAACCAGTTCGGCGTAGGTAAATGGCGTGATTTGCTGTTTGGCATCGCTCCAGGCGGCATCGGGCGTGGGGTGTACTTCGGTCATCAGACCGTCGTAGTTGAGGTCGAGCGCCTGCTGGGCCACTTCGAGCAGGTCTTCGCGGTTGCCGCAGATATGGGAGTTGTCGCAAATCAGGGGTAGTTCCGGCATTCTGCGGCGCAGTTCGATGGGAATTTCCCAGTACGGTGCATTGCGGAATTTGGATTTGGTGTAGGTCGAAAAACCCCGGTGGATGGCGCCGATATTGCTGACGCCTGCATTGCGGATGCGTTCGATCGCGCCGATCCAAAGGTCGAGGTCGGGGTTCACCGGATTTTTAACCAGCACCGGCACATCCACGCCTTTGAGGGCGTCCGCTATTTCCTGCACGGAAAATGGATTGACAGTACTGCGGGCGCCTACCCAGAGTACATCTACGCCGTGTTTGAGCGCTTCGTACACCTGGTTGCCGTTGGCCACCTCGATGGTGGTTTTCAGACCGGTTTCCTGTTTCACCAGGCGCAACCAGGGCAGTGCCTGCGGGCCGTTGCCTTCAAATGCACCGGGACGTGTACGGGGTTTCCAGACACCGGAGCGAAACAGATCGATGCCCTGGTCTTTGAGGCCCTGCGCAGTGGCGATGACTTGTTCTTCCGTTTCTGCGGAACAGGGGCCGGCGATCAGGAAGGGACGATTTTCTTTTTTTGTGAACATGAGTAAAAAGAGAGTGAGAGACGTGAGAGAGTGAGAGAGTGAGAGAGTGAGAGACGTGAGAGAGAGTGAGAGAGTGAGAGAGAGTGAGAGGCATCCCGCTTGGCCGCTCTTTTGATTTTTGATTTTGTTTTTCAGGCCGTGGGTCGTGTGTGGTGTGTAGTGTTTCGGGCGCTTCGCCTTTAGCATTTGTAAAAATTCGACCAAAATATCAACTAGGACCAAACACTAAGCACCACACACTAAACACGATTCACGATTACAGGCCTGAAAAACAAAATCAAAAATCAAAAGAGCGGCCAAGCGGGATGCCTCTCACTCTCTCACTCTCTCACTCTATCACCCTCTCACTTCTCTCACCCTCTATTTTGGCGGGGTCGATAATTCTTCTGATGTCATTTGCTTGATGGATAAGTTCTTCAAAGGATTCAAAGTCTTTTTTGATCAATAAAGTGCGAAAACGGCTGATCGTGTTGATGAATTCATCCAGCACATCGAGCACATTATCGCGGTTTTGTTTAAAAATGGGCACCCAGGTGTCGGGACTACTTTTGGCTAAACGCACGGTGCTGTTGAAACCGCCGCTGGCGAGTTCAAAAATGCGGTCTTCGTTTTTTTCCTTTTCCAGTACGGTCAATGCCAGCGCAAAAGAAGCGATGTGCGAAATATGGCTCACATACGCCACGTGCAGGTCGTGCGCGGCGCCTTCCAGAAAATTGAGGTGCATACCCAGCGATTCATACAGCGTTTGACACAGCGCAACAGCGTCAGGATCGCTTTTTTCCGCATCGCTGAAAACGCAACATTTTCCTGCAAACAAACCCCGGACTGCTGCTTCCGGCCCGGAATACTCCGTACCCGCCATCGGGTGGGTGGCGACAAACCGGCTTCGATTCGGGTGGTGCTCCACAGCTTGCAGTACAGGCAGTTTGGTGGAACCGACATCCATTACAACCTTTTGGTTATCAATGAGATCCAATACCTGCGGGATTAACCTGGTCAGACTGTCAACCGGTGTGGCGACGATGATAACCGTGCTTTCCCGGACGGCTTCCGCCAGGGGCAATACTTCATCTACCAGACCGAGATCGAGCGCTTTTTGGGCATGGGCGGGGTTGTTATCCACGCCTATGATCCGGTCAGCAAATCCATTTTCATGTAACCCGAGGGCCAGCGAGCCGCCAATGAGGCCGGGGCCAATTACAGTGATTGTCATATTACAAGGGTGCTTTGAATTTTTTGAAGGGCGGTATGTAAAGTGCTCACATCGCTGCAAAGCGAAATACGCACATACCGGTTGCCATTGGAACCAAAAATGCCGCCGGGCGTGAGGAATACATGGCGTTCGTACAACAACTCGTCGCTCAGCGCATAACCATCTGCGTAGTGATCGGGTATCTTGGCCCAGACAAACATGCCTTGCTGTTGATTATCAAACACACAATCAATAGACTCTAAAATTTGAAAAGCCACGTTTTGTCGCTCTTTGTAGGTGTTATTCAGTCCTTCATACCAGTCAGGCGACAATTGCAATGCTTGTACGGCGGCTAATTGTACCGGCTGAAATTGCCCGGAGTCCATATTGCTTTTAAAACGCAGTACCGATTTCAGGTATTCCGGGTGTCCGGCAACCATGCCTACGCGCCAGCCCGCCATATTGTGCGACTTGGAAAGCGAATTGAGTTCCAGGGCTATCTCCTCCGCTCCATCGGCTGCAAGGATGCTGCGCGGATGTTTGTTCAGGATAAAACTGTACGGGTTGTCATTGATAATCAGGATGTTGTGGCGTTTTCCGAAGTCGACCAATTGCTGGAATACCGCTGCCGAACCCGGTGCGCCGGTAGGCATGTGCGGGTAATTGGCCCACAACACTTTCACTCGCGAGAGATCAGAATTTTCCAACGCTTCAAAATCCGGCAACCAGTTGTTGTCGCCATGCAATTCATACAATTGCACTGAAGCGCCTGCGAGTTGCGTGGCCGCAGAATAGGCCGGGTAGCCGGGATTGGGCACCAGGGCAATATCGCCAGGCTCTAGAAATGCCATCGCTACATGAACGATCCCTTCTTTGGAACCGATGAGTGGAAGTATCTGATTTTCATGATTTAAAGTAACCTGGTAGTAACGGGCATACCAGTTGGCCCAGGCCTCGCGCAGGGCCGGAATACCGGTATAGGATTGATAACCGTGGCCTTTTGGATTGGCGGCGCCCTGGTGTAAGGCTTCCAATACGGAAGGGTGGGGCGGCAGATCGGGGCTGCCGATGCCAAGATTGAGCACAGGTTTGCCTTCGCGCTGCATTTGCGCAATTTCGCGGAGTTTCCCGGCGAAGTAATATTCGTTTACGGATTCGAGACGTTTGGCGGCGACAATCATGTTGTGAGTTGTGAGTAGTGAGTTGTGAATGGTGAGTTGTGAGTAGTGAGTGGTGAGTGGCATTCATTTAGAGGGGCGAACTCAATATTCATTTAAACGAATGCCACTCACTACTCACTACTCACCATTCACGGTTCCCTTCCAGATACACCCCCAGCACCTGCAAGTCCATCGTTTTTTCTTTGAGTGAGCGAATAATCTGTTCGATGCTATCGGGGAACGCAGTGAAATCAACAAAAAAGCGGTACTCCCAGGGACGACCAAGTAGCGGCGCCGACTGGATTTTAGTCAGGTTAGCGCCCATCGTGGCCAGGAGGGTCAGTATTTCGGCCAGACTACCGGGCTGGTGACCAGTATTGAAGCAAACCGAGGCTTTGTTGGCATGTAGCACCGGCGTGGACTCTGTATTGCGCCGTATGGCAAGGAAACGGGTAAAATTTTCAGGAACGGTTTCAATTGCTGGGGCCAGAACCGTCAGTCCGTAAATATCAGCCGCCAGTGTGCTGGCGATGGCGCCGATGTGTTTGGCGCGGTGGCGCACGATCCGGGCAGCGCTTTCAGCGGTATCCTCGGATTCGACTAACCGGATACGTGGGTGTTTTTTAAAAAATTCGCTGCACTGAGCCAGTGCCATGGGGTGTGAATGTACTTCGCGCAACTGATCTATTGGTGTGCCGGGCAAAGCCAGCAGGTTCTGCCGGATGCGGAGGTATACTTCGCCGACAACCACCAAATCGCTGTTTTCCAGCAGGTTGTAATTGCCGAGAATACTTCCTGCTATACTGTTCTCGATAGCGAGTATGGCTGCGTCTGTTTGTTGGGGGTCTGCCGATTTTTCAAAAAGAATAGGAAACGACAGTGCAGGTACAACCTGGATACTTTCGCCAAAAAACTGCCGGGCCGCTATTTCGTGAAAAGCGCCGCGTACACCCTGGATAGCGATGCGCTGCCCCGGCACACCGGGCCTGGCAAGTGGTTGCTGTATTGGAACCGTCGTTGACGATGGGGATGAATCTGACATTGCAGTGGTTTATACTAAAAGTTGAGAGGTTGAGCATGTTGATGGTTGAGAAAGCATTGGTAATCAGTGAATTAATACGCCTTCTCGTTCAAAACTACTTTGTGTTGACTGTAAAAAAAGCGAAAAAAAAGGGAGTTCCTGATGTTCAGGAACTCCCTTGTATGTTGATTTTCAGTTATTTAGTTATACTGAATCGCACAGGTAGTTCCCTTTCCTCTTTCCAAAAAAGAAATAGAAAAAACAGAAACCAAAATAAAATGTGCGACTATTGTTCATGATGTACTGTTGTACTGTTACGATGCAAACGTACAGGGTTGAATTGAATGCTGCAAGTTTATGGCCAAATTTTTTTTACCGCATAGTTTTTTACCACATAGGCACATAGATTTTACACATAGAAAACATAGTTCTTAGAGTACACTACGTTATGTGTACTATGTGTAAAATCTATGTGCCTATGTGGTAAAAAAACTATGCGGTCAACACGCCCCGCGCTTTCATCTGCTCCAACTGGGTTTGCACCTGCGCTACATGCCGTTGCGTATGCAACACCAGCCATTCCAGGGTATTGCCCAGGTTGAAGGTTAAAAAGCCGGATTTTCCGCGTCCTACTTTTGCTTTGTTCAGATTGACTTCTTTGGCTGCCAGGATTACCCGCAGCAAACGCTCGGCATTGATCGTGAAACCTTTTACAATATCCTTGCCCATCGGGCGATGCGCGAAGTTGTAATATTTGGCTGCTTTATAGGCCTTGTTGTTGTTGGGATCGGCCCGGCGGATGAATTTTTTACCCGCACCGGTGTATTTCACTTCGTCGACAGGTTTCCATTGCCGGGCTTTGGCTTTGTGCACCGCTAATTCCATCCGCGGGATATAACGCTCCAGGTAAGCATTGACATGGGCAAAACATTCCAGGGCGTTCCAGCGTTCGGGTGCGGAGCGGTATTGCAGCGCCGCTTCGTCCAATCGGGCAATTTGGGTACGTACAATGTCAAGAGATTGTCGGAGATCCGTTTCGAGGCGGTCAAGCAGGGTAGACTGTGTCATAGAGATGCAAAAGTAGTTGGCTTAATCACGGTACCAAAGCGAGTGCCAAAAAATTTCCCAAATTGACCGACCTTTGCAGTGTTAAATGTTGCCATCGTAAAAAAGAAAGATGGTAATATCTTGTATTTCAATGATTTATGAAAACGAAGACTTTAAGAAAAGATAAAGTTAATGTGATCACACTCGGGTGTTCCAAAAATTTGGTGGACAGCGAGAACCTGATTACACAGCTGCGGGGCAATGATTACGATGTGGCGCACGACAGCGACCGCGAGGATGCCAATATAATTGTGGTCAATACCTGCGGTTTTATCGACCTGGCCAAACAGGAAAGTATCGACACGATTGTCCAGTATGCCAATATCAAACAGGCCGGCGGGATTGATAAGTTGTACGTAACAGGTTGTTTGTCACAGCGTTATAAAGACAGTCTTGAAGAAGCCATCCCGGAAGTGGACGCGTTTTTCGGCACCCTGGAAATGCCCGCGCTGCTGGCAAAAATGGATGCCGACTACAAGTACGAACTACTCGGCGAACGCCAGATCACGACCCTGCCGCATTATGCCTATCTGAAAATATCGGAAGGCTGCAACCGCACTTGCTCCTTTTGCGCTATCCCGCTGATGCGCGGCAAACACATCAGCCGCCCCGTGGAAGAACTGGTGATGGAAGCCAAAAACCTCGCCCGTCGCGGCGTGAAAGAACTGCTGCTCATTGCCCAGGAGCTGACGTATTACGGCCTCGATATTTATAAAACCCGCGAATTGCCGCGCCTCCTGCACGCCCTGGCGGATGTAGAAGGCATCGAATGGATTCGGCTACACTACGCATACCCCAGCAAATTTCCCCTGGAAATCCTGGATGTGATGGCCGAACGCAAAGAAATTTGCAACTACCTCGACATGCCGCTCCAGCACGCCAGCGATCCGGTTCTGGACATGATGCGCCGACAAATTACACGGGCTGAAACGGAAGAACTGATTGCCAAAATCCGGGAAAAAGTGCCCGGCATTGCCCTGCGCACCACATTTCTGGTTGGCCACCCCGGTGAAACGGACGCCGATTTTGAACAATTGCTGGAATTTGTGCAGCAACAACAGTTCGAGCGGGTAGGGGTTTTTCAATATTCGCACGAGGAAAGCACACGCGCCTATGATTTCCCGGACGATATTCCCGCAGAAGTCAAAGCCGAACGCGCCCAGCGCCTCATGGACGTACAGCAAGATATTTCTTATCAAAAAAACGAGGCTAAAATCGGCCAGGTTTTTCGTACGCTGTTCGACCGCAAGGAAGGCAAATATTTTATCGGACGTACCGAAGCCGACTCGCCGGATGTGGACAATGAGGTGCTGGTGCCCGCCAAAGGCAATTACGTCCGGCTCGGCGATTTTGCCAATATTCGGATTACCGGGGCGGAGGAATTCGATTTGTACGGAGAAGTTGTTCAGGAATGAGGGATGAGGAATGGGGGATGATGGGGGTATACGAAGGATTTTGTTCTTCGCTTTTCCTCCCCCGGCCTGCGGCCACACCCTCCAAAGGGGGATAAGCTCCGCTCTTGGCTTTTCCTGGGAGGGCAAGTCTTTAATAATGAATAATTATTTGGCTAAATTTCACCTCTTAAGCCTAGCGCGGAGCCTGTCGCCCTTTGGAGGGGGTGGCCGCAGGCCGGGGGAGGAAAAGCGAAGAACAAAATCCTTCGTACACGTTTGATGATGAACGATGAATATTTGCAGACCCTAAGATAAACCACTCAAGCCAACTCACGACTCACCACTCACCACTCACGATATGAAAATCGCCCTTGCCCAAATAGACTACCACATCGGCAATTTTGAAGGAAACCTGTCGAAAATGCTGGCTGCTGTAGAATCGGCCAAAGAACAGGGCGCCGATCTGATTTGCTTCGGCGAACTGGCTGTTTGCGGCTACCCACCCCGCGATTTTCTGGAATTTGACGACTTTATCCGCCAGTCACAGGCATCGGTGGAGGCGCTGAAACAGGTAAGTCAGGGCATCGGTATCGTGGTGGGAGCACCTTCCCGCAACCCGGTTAAGGCAGGTAAAGATTTGTATAACTCCGCTTATTTCCTGTCAGAAGGGGAAGTGATCGGCATACAGCACAAAGCGTTGCTGCCTACTTACGATATTTTTGATGAATACCGCTATTTCGAGCCGGCCACTTCTTTTCAGACGATTACATTTAAAGGGAAAAAAATAGCCTTGTCCATCTGTGAAGACATCTGGAATGTGGGCAATGAAAACCCCTTGTACACCATTTGTCCGCTGGATGAAATGATGCACGAAAAGCCTGATTTTATCCTGAATCTGAGCGCATCGCCCTTTGATTATGCGCATGCTATAGCGCGTATACAGGTGATTCGGGCCAATGTGGAGCGCTATGGCATTCCGCTCTTTTACGCGAACCATACCGGCGCGCAGACGGACATTATTTTTGACGGCGGCAGTATCGTGATGTCGCCCGACGGGCAGGTTTTTGATGAAATGCCCTATTTTGAAGAATGCCTGAAAGTGTACGATCTGGAGGAAGTGCTGCGCGGCGGACGCAGTTCGGAGCAGCCCAAAAACAAGGTTCAATTGATACACGATGCGCTGGTGCTGGGCATCCGTGATTATTTCCGGAAACTGGGTTTTAAAAAGGCTATTCTGGGTTTGTCCGGCGGTATCGACTCGGCTGTCACGGTGGTTTTGGCCACTAAAGCGCTGGGCCCCGAAAACGTCCGGGTACTGCTTATGCCCAGCCAGTTCAGCAGTGGCCACTCGGTCGACGATGCCCGGCAACTGGCTGAAAACCTGGGTGTTGCGTACGATATCATTGCTATTCGCCCCATGTACGAAGCATTTGAAACGGCCCTGAAAACACAGTTTGAAGGACAACCTTTCAATGTAACGGAAGAAAATATACAAGCCCGCATCCGCGGAACGCTGTTGATGGCCATGAGCAACAAGTTCGGCCATATCCTCCTGAATACGACCAATAAAAGCGAAATGGCCGTCGGCTATGGCACCCTCTACGGCGATATGTGCGGTGGCATTTCCGTTTTGGGCGACGTGTACAAAACGGAAGTATACGAATTAGCCAACTACCTGAACGCAGCCGCTGAAGTGATCCCGAAAAACAGCATCGTCAAGCCGCCCAGCGCCGAACTGCGCCCCGGCCAGAAGGACTCCGACAGCCTGCCGCCGTACGAAATCCTCGATCCGCTGCTGTTTCAATACATCGAATGCCACCAAGGTCCGCGCGAACTGATCGAAATGGGTTTTGAAGAAGCGCTGGTAAAACGGGTGCTGCGTATGGTCAATATCAATGAATTCAAACGCGAACAGGCCGCCCCGGTGCTGCGCGTGAGCAGTAAAGGATTCGGTATGGGACGGAGGATGCCTATTGTGGGGAAGTATCTTTCCTGAGGGGCGAAATACCCGACACAAAAAGTCCGAACCAGGATTCCAAGGATAAAAAAAGGATTTTACAGGATTAGACCAGCGCTGCGCCCGGCATTTTCACCCGCCAAAAGTGTACAGCATCCTTTAAATCCTTTAAAATCCTGCGAATCCTGTTCAAATTGCCCAGCCGGCTTGGAGCGCAGATGCCAAGCGTAGCGACGGGGTGACTGCCAGTCACCCCGTCGCTACGAAAAGCCGCAATCCCGCCTAAAAATGGATGTTGTTTGGACAGAAACTGAAATTCCCCGACCGGCTTATAAGCATAGAAGAATGACAAAAGTAGTGTACACCGTAGCGTACACCACATTATAGGTTGTTTACGTGAAAATCGGTCCACTCTACGAGGGGAAATCCGCGCAAATCCGCATCATCCGTCCAATCCGCGTTGCTATTATTCCTACGGGCGCGAAGCGCCATTACCCCTAAGTGCGCGAAGCGCAAAATCCTCATACCTTTGGCCGTCACAACCATCCAGCCGCGTGTATTTATCTCAACTCAAACTCACCCAGTTCAAAAACTACGAACAGCAGTCGCTGACGTTGTCGCCACGGCTGAATTGCCTGACCGGCCTCAACGGCATGGGCAAAACGAATGTGCTGGATGCGGTCCATTTTTTGTGTTTGTGTAAAAACCATACGGGCTTGAATGACAAGCAGTTGATCCGGCACGGCGCCACATTTTTTCGGTTGGAAGGCCATTTTGTTTCGGAGGAAGAGGTACAGAAAGTAGTGGCCAAATACCAGAGTGGGCAGCGCAAGGAAATCGAACGCAACGGCACGGCGTATGAGCGGCTGACGGATTATATCGGCCAGTTTCCGGTGGTGATGATCGCGCCCGACGACGTGACGCTGGTGCAGGACGGCAGTGAAGACCGCCGCAGGTTTTTGGACGCAACCTTGTCCCAGATATCGCCGGGTTATTTGCAAAATCTGTTGATTTACAACGCATTGCTTAAACAGCGCAATGCGCTCCTGAAAAGTTTTGCGGAGCAAAAACGCTTTGATGCGATATTGCTGGAAAGTATTGATCACCAGATGCCGGCTCCGGCTGCGGTGCTTTTTGAACAACGCCGCAACTTTGTGGAAGCGTTCCGGCCCTTGTTCCGGGAATTGTATGCGGCCATTGCCAACAGCAAGGAGGCTGTAGATGTCAGTTATGATTCTGATTTATCAGACGGCCCGCTGGAAGTCCTGCTGCCGGGTGTTTTGGAAAAAGACCGCATCCTGCAACGTTCCACCGTGGGGCCGCACCGCGACGACCTGGCCTTGTTTATGGATGGACAATTGGTCAAGAAATTTGCTTCGCAGGGGCAGTTAAAATCCTTTTTGCTGGCCTTGCGACTGGCGCAGTACGAGGTGTTGCGACAGGCCAAAGGCGTGGCGCCTATCTTGTTGCTCGACGATATTTTTGACAAATTAGACGAGCGCCGGGTGCGGCAATTGGTAGGCCTGCTGATCAGCCGCGATTTTGGGCAGATATTTATCACGGATACGCAGCGGAGCAGGATGGAGGAAATTGTGGCGTCCTTTTCGGGGGATTACAAGATTTTTGAAGTGGAAGATGGATGTGTGAGTAGTGAGTAGTGAGTAGTGAGTAGTGAGTAGT
>JALHMA010000083.1 GCA_022844265.1 Saprospiraceae bacterium
TAAGAGAAAGAACTCAACCTACTCCTACCGGAATGTCACTCACTACTCACTACTCACTACTCACTACTCACCACTCACGATTACCGGCCTGAAACGCCCAAGCCAAAACCATCGAGCCGCCAAACGGGACGCCTCTCACCCTCTCACCTTCTCACGCTCTCACAACATTCTGGCCAGATCCTCCCCCACCAGCCTGTGCCCGTCGTCCAGCCAGGTGATTTCCACATTGGGAATACTTTCGTATAACTTTTTCAGGCTGGAATGTCCCAGCATCGGGTCGTTTTTACCGATAAACACCTGGGTGGGAAGACCCGTTGTTTGTAAAATGCGCTTGATATGTCGCCGGCGCAGGTAAAAAGAATCCATGGCTAACCAGCAGCCGAAGGTGCGTTGGAACCGCTCCGGGCGGTTCAGGTTGTTGGTCAGAAAGTGGTGTACCAGCGGCGGCACCACTTTCGCTTTCCTTCCGGCATCTACCATTCCGATAAACCAGCCGGGGCGCTGGAGGATGCGAAACAACAGCCGGCGCATCCACATGGGCATATGGGTAGCCATGCTCATGCCTTTGGTATTGATGCCGTCCGGTGAAATAAGGTATAGGTGGTTGATCTGGCTTGCCAGTTCGGGCAACATGGCCTGTGCCAGTCGCGCACCGAAACTGAAAGCCATCAGGCTGAACCTCGTTTTGCCCTGTTCTGCCAGTATTTGCCGGATCATGCCGAGCAAGTCTTCTTTTGAAAACGTGTTTTTGTTCCAGGTCGTTTGTCCGTGGAAAGGCAGGTCAATAGCTACCACGGTATATTTTTCAGCCAGCGCCGGCTCCAACACGGTAAACATACGCGCCCGGTCGCCGAACCCGTGCAAAGCGATCAGTAGCTCCGGTCCTGAACCGAAGCGAAAAATATGAATACGGCCATGGGGGGAAGATAAAAACGCAGATACCATGGGAGAGGTGAGAGGTGAGAAGTGAGAGGGTGAGAGGCGTCCCGCTTGGCGGCTCGATAGTCTTGGCATTGGCTTTTCAGGCCAATATTCGTGTTTAGTGTGTGGTGTTTAGTGTTTCGGGCGCTTCGCCTTTGGCATTTGCCCCCGACCCCTGAAGGGGAGTACATCGCAATAGACTGACAATCTGCACATTAAGGTAGAAATCGTTAATATATTGCGATGTACTCCCCTTCAGGGGTCGAGGGCAAATGCCAAAGGCGAAGCGCCCGAAACACTAAACACCACACACTAAACACGACTCACGATTATAGGCCTGAAAAACCCAGACTCAATATTCAACTAAATGCCAAGAGGGATGTCTCTCACCCTCTCACTTCTCACGCTCTCACCTCTAATCTACTCGTCCACCCGGAACTTAAACCCTACCCCGTGGATATTTTCGATTTTGATACGATCGTCCAGGTTCAGGTATTTGCGCAGGCGGGAAATAAAAACATCGAGGCTGCGACCCAGGAAATAGTCGTCCTTACCCCAGATCGATTCCAGGATAAAAGACCTTTTGACCACCTGGTTGCGGTGTTCGTTGAGTAGTTTGAGCAGGTCCGCTTCTTTTTGGGTAAGCGTTTCCGCGTAGCCTTCCGTGGTCAGGCTCAGGTTTTTGTAGTCGAACGAATAATAGCCCACCGCAACGGGAGCATTCCCTTTCAAAACCCCGGTATATTTGGAACGGCGCAGGAAAATATCAATTTTGAGCAGCAGCTCTTCGATACTGAATGGTTTTGTGATATAGTCATCTGCTCCGATGGTCAGGCCATGGATTTTATCCTGCTTCATGCTTTTAGCAGTCAGGAATATAATCGGGACATTTTCGTCGCGTTTGCGAATTTCCTGGGCCAGGGTGAACCCGTCTACTTCGGGCAGCATCACGTCGAGGATACACAAATCAAATTTTTGCCCCGACCTGATGGTTTCGATCGCAATTTGCCCGTCCTCGCAGTGGGTCACTTCGTAGCCGTTGAGTTCCAGGTTATCGCGGGTAACGAAACTGAGGCTCTCATCGTCCTCTACATATAATAGGTGTGCTTTCGTCTCGGCCATACTGAAGAATGCTAAATTGTTATTCTAAGGGTGGGCAAACATAAGTAACTTTCTCATCACCATGATACCATCCCGGATCGGGAGTAAAATATTTTCAACCCGTGGGTCATGCTGAATAAAATCATTGAAATCCCGCAATACCCGTGCTGTCTCGTCTTTTTCGTCGCCGCCGGCCACTTTGCCATCCCACAATACATTATCAGCCAGTATAAAACCGCCTGATCTCGTTTTGGCAAGGGCCAGCTCGTAATGTTGCGCATAGTCCAGTTTCCCGGCATCTAAAAAAACCAGGTCGAACCCGGCATCCAGTGTGGGAATGATCTGCGCCGCATCGCCGATATGGAGGCGAACTTTTTCTTCCACACCCGCGCCTTGCAGGTGCGAACGGATCAACCACCCCAATTCATCATTTACTTCAATGGTATCCAGCATCCCGCCTTCCGGCATTCCCTGCGCTATACAGATAGCGGTGTAACCCGTAAACGTCCCGACTTCCAGCGCCCGGAGGGGCCGGATCATCTGGCTGATGAAACGAATCAACATGCCCTGATATGGCCCGCTCAGCATCTGTGGACTCAGGGTGCGCAGGTGCGTAGCGCGTTCGACGGCCTCTAAAGAAGCATTAACCGGCGAGGTATGCGCATAGCAATAATCCAAAGTTTTATCCGACGCAGTCATAATGCCCTTCAAAATCTATAAATACACAATAAAAACCCGATTTATACCCAGTTATGATAGGCGCAGCAAATATGCTGCTAAATTTTACGGTTTTTTTTAAAAATTGTTTTTCTGTTTCAATTCAGTGGATTACCTTTGCACTCGCTTTTGGAAAGGGGATGTTGATTTAAGGAAAAAGTTGTTTGAATTCGCATTTTTATTAGCCATTTTGGGCTTAACCATAAGCCACTGTAGCTCAGTTGGTAGAGCAGCTGATTTGTAATCAGCTGGTCGGGGGTTCGAGTCCCTCCAGTGGCTCAAAAGAGAGCGTGAGAAAGTGAGAGCGTGAGAATGTGAGAATTCGTAGAGTACACCGAATTATTTTTTAGCATTTGCTAAAGCGAAGCGGTACACTCTACAAATTCTCACCTTCTCGCTCTCTCACGCTCTCACTTCTAATAAAAAAAGGGGGTGCCCCGGAGTTGGAGAGCCGGGCCAGACTGTAAATCTGGTGCTTCACTGCTGAGTAGGTTCGAGTCCCACCACCCCCACCATTTTAATGATGAGTGATGAATGATAAATGATGAATTTTTTAAACGTAACAGTTATTCATCGTTCATCATTAATCATTCATCATTAATTCGCGGTGGTAGCTCAGTTGGTAGAGCGTCAGCCTTCCAAGCTGAATGTCGCGAGTTCGAATCTCGTCCGCCGCTCCGCTCAAAATTGCTGTTGTAGCTCAGGGGTAGAGCACTTCCTTGGTAAGGAAGAGGTCGTGAGTTCAAATCTCATCAACAGCTCGACACAATGTGAAAATGAAAAATGCGATCATTCTTTTTGATGCGTTTTTCAAATACACATTGTAACACAAAACATAAATTTTTTTTCACACAAGTCTGATATAAACAGTCTAAATCAATGGCAAAAGAGACATTCGTCCGCTCGAAACCGCACGTTAATATTGGTACGATCGGCCACGTAGACCACGGTAAGACGACGCTGACGGCAGCAATCACATATGTGCTGTCTCAGAAAGGTCTGGCCAAGAAAACCGATTATGATACTATTGACTCTGCTCCTGAAGAGAAAGAGCGTGGTATCACGATCAACACAGCACACGTTGAATACGAAACGCTGAAGCGTCACTATGCACACGTTGACTGCCCAGGTCACGCTGACTACGTTAAAAACATGATTACGGGCGCCGCCCAAATGGACGGTGCAATCGTTGTATGCGCTGCTACTGACGGCCCAATGCCGCAAACACGCGAACACATCCTGCTTGCTCGTCAGGTAGGTGTTCCAAAAATCGTCGTGTTCATGAATAAAGTGGACGCTGTAGACGACCCGGAAATGCTTGAACTCGTTGACATGGAACTCCGCGAACTGCTGAGCTCTTACGGCTTCGACGGCGACAACGCCAGCATCATTCAAGGCTCTGCGCTGAAAGCCCTCGAAGGCGACGGCAAATCGGGTGTTTGGGTGGACAAAATCATGGAATTGATGGACGCTTGCGACAACGATATTCCTGATCCGGTTCGTGAAGTAGACAAGCCGTTCCTGATGCCTGTAGAAGACGTATTCACGATCACTGGTCGTGGTACTGTTGCTACCGGTCGTATCGAACGTGGTGTAATTAATGTTGGTGACCCAGTTGAAATCATCGGTATGATGAGAGACGACGAGAAGCCGATGACTTCTACCATCACTGGCGTGGAAATGTTCCGCAAATTGCTGGATCGCGGCGAAGCCGGCGACAACGCAGGTTTGCTGCTCCGCGGTATTGAAAAAGAAGCAATCAAACGCGGTATGGTTATTTGCAAACCAGGTAGCGTGAAGCCGCACAAAAGTTTCAAATGTTCTGTATACGTTCTGTCTAAAGAAGAAGGTGGCCGTCACACGCCATTCTTCAACGGATACCGTCCACAGTTCTACTTCCGTACCACCGACGTAACTGGCGACGTAAAATTGCCTGCTAACGTAGAAATGGTAATGCCGGGCGATAACATCGAACTCGAAGTGAAACTGCTCAACACCATTGCCATGGAAAAAGGTCTGCGTTTCGCTATTCGCGAAGGTGGCCGTACGGTAGGTGCCGGTCAGGTAACTGAGATCATCGACTAAGATTTCTAATGATGAACGATAAATGATGAATGATGAATTTTTTAAAATTCATCGTTCATCATTCATCATTTATCATTTAATAAAGGGGCATAGCTCAACTGGTAGAGTGACGGTCTCCAAAACCGTAGGCTGCGGGTTCGATCCCTGCTGCCCCTGCAAACAAAAAGTATTTCTATTGATGGCGTTCGTTGTCTGGCATTTGCCACAACGGACTTTTTTGCCAATTAACAGGAAGCATTTAACAGATAAGAATTCCACACATAATGGAAAAATTGACACTTTACCTGCGCGAAAGTTATCACGAACTGACCCAAAACGTTTCATGGCCTACTGCAGCCCAGTTGCAGGAAAGCACCATGGTTGTATTGATAACTTCCGGCATACTCGCCCTGATCATCTTCCTGATGGACGTGGCTTGTGGTGTTGTTTTCAAAAATATCTACGGAGTATTCTAGTAGATAGATTCCTTCTATCCCTTACCAGCACATGGATCAGCAAAAAGACGCGGTAGTATCAACAACTCCCGATGACAAAAGATGGTATTCTCTCCGCGTCATCAGCGGTAAAGAGAAGAAGATTCAGGAGCGGATCATGCTTGAAATAAAGCGTTCCGGCTGGGAAGATATTGTTTTTTCGATCATCGTTCCGACCGAAAAAGTATATAAAATAAGGAATGGTAAAAAAGTAATGCAGGAACGCAACCTGCTCCCGGGTTATATCCTCATAGAAGCTGTCGGCGCCAAACTAAATGGTGAAGTGGCTAAAATGATCGCAGATATACCCAATGTTATTCACTTTTTGGGAAAGGAAACCCCTACCCCGATGCCACAGGCCGACGCGAACAGAATGCTCGGAAAAGTGGATGAAAGCAGCGAAGCCGGTGAAACGATGGCAGAACCTTTCTTGAAGGGAGAAACCGTAAAAATCATCGACGGCGCATTTGCAGATTTCATCGGCGATGTGCAGGAAGTGAATGACGAAAAGAAAAAAGTGAAGGTCATCGTCAAGATTTTCGGTCGCGGTACCGAAGTCGAACTGAACTTCATGCAAGTAGAAAAAATTAGTTAAGCGCCTCTGCTGATGCCTGCTTCTCCCAGGCTCGCTTCCACAGGTTAGAAGTGCTGAACAATTTCATATCTTATTCAAGATCAGGGTTTTAGATTCTGAAAATTTGAAAAAATGGCAAAAGAAGTAGACGTATATATTAAACTCCAGGTGAAAGGTGGCCAAGCCAACCCTGCCCCACCTATCGGCCCGGCCCTCGGTTCGAAAGGTGTGAATATCATGGAGTTCTGCAAGCGCTTCAATGCGCAAACACAGGAGCAAATCGGGAAGATTCTTCCGGTGATCATTCAGGTGTATAAAGACAAAACTTTTGACTTTATCATCAAAACGCCACCGGCTGCTATCCAACTGTTCGAAGCATCCAAGTTAGCGCCCGGCAAAGGTTCGCCGGAACCCAACCGTAAAAAAGTTGGTTCCGTCACCTGGGATCAGGTGCGCGCCATTGCGGAGGCCAAAATGCCCGACTTAAACTGCTTTACCGTGGATTCTGCCGTCAAAATGATCGCAGGCACCGCGCGCAGCATGGGTCTGAGCATTACGGGAGAGCCGCCGTATGAGCAGAAAAGCTAAAAATGGTGTTTCGTTTTTAGTGTTTCGTGTTTCGTTGGCGACTGCTCTGAAAATGAAATCTTTCATTCTCCGAGCCGCTTAACCCAAACACCATACACTAAACACCAAACACCAATATCACAAGGGAGTCCCACCTATTCGGGACGCTACACCTTAAATTAATTATCAATGGCAAAATTGACAAAAAAACGCAAAGCCGTTGAAGGGAAGGTTGACGCCGACAAACTGTATTCGCTGACAGAAGCGATGTCGCTTGTAAAAGAAGTCAACACAACCAAATTCAACGCATCGGTCGATGTGCACGTCCGCCTCGGGGTGGATCCGCGCAAAGCCGACCAGGCCCTGCGCGGTACGGTTTCTCTGCCCCACGGCACAGGTAAAACCAAACGCGTACTGGTGTTTTGTCTCCCTGAAAAGGAAGCCGAAGCACAAGCCGCCGGCGCCGACTTCGTCGGTCTGGACGAATACATTCAAAAAGTTACGGAAGGTTGGCTGGACATCGATGTGATCATCGCTACACCCAACGTAATGGCTCAACTGGGTAAAGTTGCGCGTATTCTCGGCCCACGCGGCCTGATGCCCAACCCCAAAACAGGCACCGTTACCAATGATATTGCTTCGGCAGTAGCAGAGGTGAAAAAAGGTAAAATCGCATTCCGCGTCGACAAATTCGGGATCGTACACGCCTCCATCGGTCGCGTTTCATTCGAACCGCAACAGCTGATCGAAAACGCGTATGAACTGGTATCAACACTACAAAAAATGAAACCTTCCAGTGCCAAAGGCATCTACATGAGGACCATTTCCGTAGCCAGTACCATGAGCCCGGGTATTGCAGTTGATCCGAAATCCATCAAAGTCTGAGGAATGAAGATTTGAGGATGCGAGTATTTGACTGTCAAATACTCGAATATTCAAATACTCGAATACTCATAACTTTAAAAACTCAACATTTCAACAACACATAGAAATGACAAGAGCAGATAAAACAGCAGCGATTGCGGAATTAAAAGAGGAGTTGATCGGTTCGCCGTTCTTCTACCTCACCGATTCCTCGACGCTTTCTGTTGAAAAAATCAACAAGCTCCGCCGTATGTGCTTCACACAGGGTATTTCCATGAAAGTGGCTAAAAACACCCTGATCCAGAAAGCACTGGAAGATGCGCCCGAATCGAAAGGTTACAGCGCATTGTACGAGGCACTGAAAGGGCCGACCACCATCATGATTTCTTCTAATCCGAAAGCGCCTGCAAAATTGCTGGAAGAATTCCGTAAAACGGAAGCCCGCCCGCTGTTGAAGGCCGCTTACATCGACTCGTCGGTGTACCTCGGTGACGAACAACTTGCTAACCTCGTTAAACTGAAGAGCAGGGATGAAATGATTGGTGAAATCATCGGTCTGTTGCAGTCGCCGTCAAAACGTCTCGCCAGCCAGATCACGGCTGCCGGCGCCAAAATCGCCGGTATCGTGAAAACGTTGGAAGAAAGAGAAGGATAATGATGAACTATGAAGGATGAACTATGAATGATAAATGATGAATAGCACATGTAGAGTACTCTAAATCGGCATTCATCATTCATAACTCATCATTCATCATTTATCATTCATCATTACAAAAAAAGGCTTCCAAGTTCGCACTATACCCCCGAGAAACCAAACCAAAAACCACCATTTTCACACACTTTTCGCAAACAACATTTTTAAATTCTACTACGATGGCAGATTTGAAAGCACTGGCTGAATCGCTCGTGAACCTCACGATTAAAGAAGCCAATGAACTGGCCAATATCCTGAAAGATGACTACGGAATCGAACCTGCTGCTTCGGCAGTAGCGATAGCAGCTCCGGCTGCTGGCGGCGGTGACGCAGCTCCGGCTGAAAAAACCGAATTCGACGTTATCCTGAAAGACGCAGGCGCTAACAAACTCAATGTGGTGAAGGAAGTGAAAAACCTCCTTGGCCTGGGTCTGAAAGAAGCAAAAGATCTCGTCGACGGCGCTCCAAGCCCGCTGAAGGCAGGTGTTAACAAAGCCGAGGCAGAGTCGATCAAATCAGCGCTGGAAGGCGTTGGTGCAGTTGTAGAAGTGAAGTAAGCTCGCGTTGTTCCGTTTTTGATCCCGTTTACCGGTATCAATTTTTCTGACAACTGACTTACTACTTCCACAAATGCCAGGTACTCAACCTACATACTACAGATCATAACGATTGGCTTAATGCGGCTCCTACCATAGGGTCGCGTTAAGCCTATCGTTGTCTGTGTACGTACGGTCGTGAACTTTGTTACTCATTTATCCGTTTAATCGGCTTGTACTTACTATTTCGCGAGCCTGCTACGCAACGGCATAGCAACATTGCCAACCAGCATTCAAGCATATTCTGCAAAAATGACCAATAACGGCATCACAAGCGGGGCTTTCCCAAAAACAGGCGTGCAAGAGCGCGTTAACTTTGGAAAAATACGCCTCGCCGGTCACTACCCTGACCTACTTGAAATTCAGCTCAAATCGTTCCAGGAATATTTCCAGCTGGAAACTACGCCTGATAACCGTATCAACGAAGGGCTTTATCGCGTTTTCCAGGAAAATTTCCCCATCACCGATGCGCGGAATATTTTTAACCTGGAATTCCTTGATTATTTCATCGACCCTCCGCGCTACACCATCGACGAGTGTATGCAACGGGGTCTTACCTATTCCGTGCCGCTGAAAGCGAAGTTGAAACTTTCTTGCAACGACCCGGAACACATTGACTTCCAAACCATTGTGCAGGACGTATTCCTCGGAAACATCCCGTACATGACGCCGAAAGGTACGTTCGTCATCAATGGCGCCGAACGCGTTATTGTGTCGCAACTGCACCGTTCGCCGGGCGTGTTCTTTGGGCAAAGTTACCACCCCAACGGAACGAAAATTTACAGCGCCCGCGTCATTCCTTTTAAAGGAGCCTGGATGGAATTCGCGACGGACATCAACTTAGTGATGTACGCCTACATCGACCGTAAAAAGAAGTTTCCTGTCACCACGCTGCTCCGCGCCATCGGTTTCGATACGGACAAAGCCATTCTCGACCTGTTCAACCTGGCCGATGAAATTGCCTGCACCCGCGAAAACCTCGAAGGTTCCATCGGCCGCAAACTGGCTGCACGGGTACTGAAATCGTGGACGGAAGACTTTGTGGATGAAGACACCGGCGAGGTGGTTACCATCGAACGGAACGAGATCATCCTCGAACGCGATACGATCCTCGACGAGGAAAATATTGAATACATCCTCGATGCAGGTACTACCACCATCATCCTGCAACGCAAGGATGTGGATGAGGACTTTTCCATCATCTACAACACACTGCAAAAAGACCCGACTTCCTCGGAGGTCGAAGCCGTTACCTATATATATCGTCAGCTGCGCGGATCCGATCCGCCGGATGATGAGACCGCACGTGGTATCATCGACAAACTGTTTTTCTCCGACAAACGTTACAACCTCGGAGAAGTAGGCCGTTTCAAGATCAACCGCAAACTCGGTCACGACATCCAGGAAAGTATGCTGGTGTTGACCAAAGAAGATATCATCGCCATCGTGCGGTATATCGTCTCCCTGATCAACAACAAAGCGGAAATCGACGACATCGACCACTTGTCCAACCGCCGTGTACGCACCGTGGGCGAACAATTGTACGCCCAGTTCGGCGTGGGTCTGGCCCGTATGGCCCGTACCATCCGCGAACGTATGAATGTTCGTGACAACGAGGTATTTACGCCGGTCGACCTGATCAATGCGCGGACGCTTTCTTCTGTGATCAACTCGTTCTTCGGAACCAGCCAGTTGTCGCAGTTCCTCGACCAGACCAACCCGCTGTCTGAAATCACCCACAAACGCCGTATTTCGGCGCTTGGACCAGGTGGTTTGAGCCGCGAGCGCGCCGGTTTTGAGGTGCGCGACGTACACTACTCCCACTATGGCCGTCTGTGTACGATTGAAACGCCGGAAGGACCGAACATCGGTCTGATCTCGACGCTTTGCACGCACGCAAAAATCAACAAAATGGGCTTCCTGGAAACGCCTTACCGCCGCGTACGCAACGGTAAAGTGGTGATGGAAGGCGATGTGGAATACCTGTCTGCCGAAGCGGAAGACTTTATGAAGATCGCACAGGCCAACTCCTTGGTTGGCGAAGGCGGCGCTTTCCTCGATGAACGTGTGAAAGCCCGCGAACATGGCGACTTCCCGATTCTGACGCCGGATGAACTCGAATATATCGACGTAGCCCCCAACCAGATTGTGGGTGTGTCCGCCTCGCTGATTCCGTTCCTGGAAAATGACGATGCGAACCGCGCACTTATGGGATCGAACATGCAACGCCAGGCCGTTCCGCTCATCCGCCCCAACTCTCCTATCGTAGGTACGGGTCTGGAAGCGAAAGTAGCGCGCGACAGCCGTATGCTGATCAACGCTGAAGGCAGCGGTGTGGTGGAATATGTAGACGCCAACGAAATTATCATCAACTACGACCGCACCGAAGAAGACCAGATGGTTTCCTTTGAAGATGCCCGCAAAACGTATCATCTGACGAAGTTTATGCGTACCAACCAGGGTACCTGCATCAACCTCAAACCGATTGTACGCCGCGGACAACGCGTGGAAGAAGGTGATATCCTTTGCGAAGGTTATGCAACTGAAAACGGCGAACTGGCACTCGGCCAAAACCTGAAAGTGGCCTTTATGCCCTGGAAAGGTTACAATTTCGAGGATGCCATTGTTTTGTCCGAACGTGTTGTACAGGAAGACGTATTTACCTCTATCCACATCGAACACTTTGAACTCGACGTGCGCGACACCAAACTGGGTGAGGAAGAACTCACGCAGGACATCCCGAACGTGAGCGAAGAAGCCACCAAAGACCTCGATGAAAACGGTATCATCCGTATCGGCGCATGGGCGAAAGAAGGCGATATCCTGATCGGTAAAATCACCCCGAAAGGTGAAACGGACCCGACGCCGGAGGAAAAACTGCTGCGCGCCATTTTCGGCGACAAGGCCGGCGACGTAAAAGACGCTTCCCTGAAAGTACCGCCAAGTATCAACGGTGTGGTGATCGACAAACAACTCTTTGCCCGCGCTAAAAAGGACAAAGTCCAGAAAGAGTCGGAAAAAGCGTTGCTGGATAAACTGGACGACGAACACGCAGTAGCGCTGAACAAACTGAAAACCATCCTGGTCGACAAGTTGCAACTGCTGGTTAAAGATAAAATCACCAATGGCATCCGCAGCATTTACGGCGATGAAATGGTACCGAAAGGAACCAAATTATCCGCTCAGGTACTGCGCGACCAGATCGACTACAGCCAGGTGGACTATCAGAACTGGATTGGAGAAAAATCCAACAATGCGCTGATTTCCAGACTGCTGCACAACTACAGCATCAAAGTCAACGAAGAAGTAGGCCGCTACAAACGGGAAAAATTCAACATCAGCATCGGTGACGAATTGCCCGCAGGCGTACTGAAACTGGCTAAAGTATACGTTGCTAAAAAACGCAAACTGAAGGTGGGTGACAAACTCGCCGGTCGCCACGGTAACAAAGGTATTGTAAGCCGTATCGTCCGTATGGAAGATATGCCTTTCCTCGAAGACGGCTCTCCGGTCGATATTGTTCTCAACCCGCTGGGCGTACCTTCCCGTATGAACCTGGGTCAGATTTTTGAAACGGTTCTGGGCTGGGCCGGCGAACGCCTCGGCTGCAAATTTGCAACACCGATCTTTGACGGAGCGAAAACCGACGAAGTGGAAGCATGGATCGAGAAAGCCGGCCTGCCGGAACTCGGACAAACTTTCCTCTCCGATGGCGAAACGGGCGACCGTTTCCACCAGAAGGCAACGGTAGGTATTATCTACATGCTCAAATTGAGCCACATGGTAGATGATAAAATGCACGCCCGTTCCATCGGACCATACTCGCTTATCACGCAACAACCCCTGGGTGGTAAAGCCCAGTTCGGTGGCCAGCGTTTCGGTGAGATGGAGGTGTGGGCACTCGAAGCCTACGGCGCATCCAACATCCTGCAGGAACTGCTCACTTACAAATCGGACGATATTCAAGGTCGTGCGAAGGCTTACGAAGCCATTGTAAAAGGCGACAACCTGCCGGAAGCAAACATACCGGAATCATTCAACGTACTCGTGCATGAGTTGCGCGGATTGGCGTTGGATGTGAAATTTGAGTCTTAAATTAGTTATGAGTTATGAGTCATGAGTTATGCGTTTTTCAGGCTGGAAAGAGAAAGAAAGTATCATCCATTTCCCCCATCCCAGCCTGAAACACCAATAACTCATAACTCATAACTCATAACTCATAACTGAGTAAAGTGGATTACGTTTGCACCTGGATCTACCTGGATAGCCCCGAAGAAAGTTCGGAATATCCGCAAGTGGGAAAAAGATCGCACTTGTCTGATTTTCAGAAGGTTTACTGGCGTTGCGTGGCCGTTTTTTTTGCTTTGAGTAAAAAAAATAATCCGCAGGCCAGGCATATCCTGTATTCCAATCAACGGGCGGAAGATTTTCCAATCGTAGACGGATTAAACCTGCAAACGTTTTTACAGGAAAAAAATGTGGACATCGTCACCATCCCGCTCACATGGCAAACGCCGGAAGGTTATTTTGGGAAATGGCGAAACCAGTTTTACATTTTTGATATTTTACAGTTCATTGAAAGTCAAGAAATTAGTGACCAATCAGCATTCCTTATCCTGGATTCTGACTGTGTGATACACGCATCTCTGGAACCTTTGTTTACTGAAATCAGGCAACAGGGTTTATTGGTGCTGCCGATGCCTTACGGTGAAGATTACGACATCAACGGCATCACGCGCAACGATATGCGGCGTATTTACACAGACCTGGACGGCACCGACCCCGGCGCTTCTCCCCTTTATTACGGCGGAGAAGTATTTGCGGCAACGCTACCGGTCATCCGCCGGATCAACAAGATTGCCCCGGAAATTTGGAAAAAAATGCTGGAACGACACCACAACGGACAAAGCAAATTCAACGAAGAAGCCCATTTTTTGAGTTATTGTTACCATAAAATGGGCCGGTTCGGTTTGCTCGAACGTTTCATCAAACGCATCTGGACCTCGGCGAAATACAACAACGTGCAACCCGAAGACGCGCAACTGCCCATCTGGCATTTGCCTTCGGAAAAAACGGGCGGTATCGCGCTGCTGTTCAAATACATCGCTTCCGGCGATACGCGTTGGATGGGCAGTGACCTGGGTGGATATGTCGGCGTTCCAAAACGGAAAAAATACCTGGATGTGAAGCATTTTTTGAAACACACCTGGGTGTATAGGTTACTAAGCAATTGACTCTTTAATGTTGATGAGGTTTATAAGGTTGATGAGGTTGATATTCATTCGCTCGATAGAGTATGAATCAATCTTCATTCGAGCCAATGAATATCAACCTCATCAACCTTATAAACCCTCATCAACCTCAGAAGAATACGTACGCATTTCAAATTCTCGACAGCAATATGCCTTTCAAAAAGAAAAGCAATAAAACAGATCAGGGTTTTGACTCTATCGTCATCTCCCTGGCCAGCCCGGATGAAATTCTGGAGCGTAGCTACGGCGAAGTTCTCAAGCCGGAGACCATCAACTATCGTTCATACAAACCCGAACGCGACGGTTTGTTCTGCGAACGTATTTTTGGTCCGGTAAAAGACTATGAATGCTACTGCGGCAAGTACAAACGTATTCGTTACAAAGGCATCGTCTGCGACCGCTGCGGTGTAGAGGTAACGGAGAAAAAAGTACGCCGCGAACGTATGGGCCACATCCGTCTGGTCGTACCGGTGGTTCACATCTGGTTTTTCAAAAGCCTGCCGAACAAGATCGCGTATCTGTTGGGCACCTCTTCTAAAAAACTCGAAGCGATCATCTACTACGAGCGCTACGTGGTGGTACAGCCCGGTATTAAAGCCGAGGAAGGCATGAGCCGTATGGACTTGCTGACCGAAGAAGAATACCTGGAAATCCTCGACGCATTGCCGAAGGAAAACCACCTGCTCGACGATCTGCATCCCGATAAATTTGTGGCAAAAATGGGCGCTGACGCCGTTTTCGCTTTGTTGAGCACGCTCAACTTAGACGACTTGTCCGCTCAGTTGCGCCACGATTCCCATACCGAAACCAGTATGGCGAAGAAAACGGAAGCCAACAAACGCCTCCGCGTCGTCGAAGCCTTCCGTGAAGGCCTCGAATCGGCCGGTCAGCGCCCGGAATGGACCGTTATCCAGTACCTGCCGGTCGTACCGCCCGAACTACGCCCATTGGTGCCGTTGGACGGTGGTCGTTTTGCGTCTTCCGACCTGAACGACCTGTACCGCCGCGTGATCATACGCAACAACCGCCTGAAGCGCCTGCTCGAAATCAAGGCGCCGGAGGTGATCCTGCGCAACGAGAAGCGTATGTTGCAGGAAGCCGTCGACTCGCTGTTCGACAACTCGCGTAAATCCAACGCCGTGAAAGCGGAAGGTGGCCGCGCGCTGAAATCGCTGTCCGACATCCTGAAAGGCAAACAAGGTCGTTTCCGTCAGAACCTGCTCGGTAAACGTGTCGACTACTCCGGTCGTTCCGTTATCGTCGTAGGCCCTACCCTGAAACTGCACGAATGCGGCATCCCGAAAGCGATGGCCGCCGAGTTGTTCAAGCCGTTCATTATCCGGAAACTGATCGAACGCGGTATTGTAAAAACCGTAAAATCTGCCAAGAAACTCGTGGACCGCAAGGACCAGGTGATTTGGGAGATTCTCGAAAATATCCTCCGTGGCCACCCGGTCATGCTCAACCGCGCCCCGACGCTGCACCGTTTGTCTATCCAGGCATTCCAGCCGCGTCTGATCGAAGGTAAAGCCATTCAGTTGCACCCGCTCGTTTGTACGGCTTTCAACGCCGACTTTGACGGTGACCAGATGGCCGTACACGTTCCATTGAGCCACGCGGCTATTCTGGAAGCGCAGGTGTTGATGCTTTCGAGCCACAATATGCTGAACCCTCAGGACGGATCGCCGATTACCCTGCCTTCACAGGACATGGTTTTGGGCCTCTACTACCTGACGAAAGAACGCAAATCCATTCCTGAAAATCCTGTAAAAGGAGAAGGCAGCCGTTTCTATTCCCCGGAAGAAGTGACGATTGCTTATAACGAAGGCCAGATTGACCTGCACGCTGCCATCGAATGCCGTATCACGCAACTCGAAAACGGCGAGCCGGTACAAAAACGCATCAAAACAACGGTAGGCCGTGTTATTTTCAACCAGGCCGTACCGCCAACCGTGCCTTATATCAATGACCTGCTGACCAAGCGGAACCTGAAAGGTATTATCGGTGAAATCATCACCCGTACCAGCTTCAAACAAACCGCTGAATTCCTCGATGCCATCAAGGAACTCGGATTCGGCTGGGCGTTCAAAGCAGGTCTTTCGTTCAACCTGGGTGACCTGATCATCCCGGACCTGAAACGTATTGCCCTGGAAGCCGCACAGGTGGAAGTAGACGAGGTGTGGGATAACTACAACATGGGTCTGATCACCTACAACGAACGTTACAACCAGATCATCGACAAGTGGACGTTTGCGGACAACCGCATCACCGACCAGTTGATGAAAGAGATCAGCACGCACAAGCAGGGCTTCAACTCCGTGTTTATGATGCTCGACTCCGGTGCGCGTGGTTCCAAACAACAAATCAAACAGTTGTGCGGTCTTCGTGGTCTGATGGCTAAACCGCGTAAGTCGGGTGATACCGGCGGCGCGATCATCGAAAACCCGATCCTGTCCAACTTCCTGGAAGGGTTGTCCGTTCAGGAGTTCTTTATCTCCACGCACGGCGCCCGTAAAGGTCTGGCCGATACGGCCCTGAAAACAGCCGACGCTGGTTACCTCACCCGTCGTTTGGTCGACGTAGCACAGGATGTGGTTATTCGGGAAGACGACTGCCTGACCCTGCGCGGTATCGATACCACGGCCTTTAAAGAAGGCGACAAAATTGTACAAAACCTCCGGGACCGTATCAAAGGCCGTTACAGCCTGCATGATGTGTACCACCCCGATACGGAAGAACTGATGGTGGGCGCCGCCGAATATATTACCGATCAGGTTGCTGCGGCTATTGACGAAGCGGAAATCGAGATGGTAACTATTCGTTCGGTACTTACCTGCGAAAGCCGTCACGGTGTTTGCGCCAAATGTTACGGTAAAAACCTGGCAACCGGCCGCAAAGCAGAAATGGGCGATGCGACAGGTATCATTGCCGCACAATCGATCGGTGAGCCGGGTACCCAGCTTACACTGCGTACCTTCCACACGGGTGGTACGGCTGTGATCGGTATGACGGAAAATGATATTACCGCCCGTACCCATTGCCGTGTAGAGTTTGACTCTATCCGCACAGTAGATGGCCTGGACAATGAAGGTAAAGCAGCACAGATCGTTGTATCCCGTACCGGTGAAATCCGCAGCGTGGATCCGAAAAACGGTCGTACGCTCGCCAACAACTATATCCCTTACGGTGCAACACTCTACGTCGTAGACGGACAGGAATTGCAGCGCGGTGATAAGATTTGTGACTGGGATCCGTTCAACGCCGTGATTGTTTGCGATTTCAATGGTGTGATTCGCTACAACAACCTCGAAGAAGGCACCAACTTCCGCATGGAGCGCGACGACCAGACCGGTTTCGCAGAGAAAATTGTTACGGAAAGTAAAAACAAGAAGAAGATCCCGTCTATTTCCATTATCAATGGAAAAACAGGCGAGGAACTGAAAACATACTCCCTGCCGGTAGGCGCCCACATTTCGGTGGAAGACAACCAGGAAGTGCGTTCGGGCCAGCAAATCGTAAAAATTCCGCGTAAACTGGGTAAGATCGCCGACATCACAGGTGGTCTGCCCCGTGTAACGGAACTCTTCGAAGCGCGTAACCCGTCGAACCCTGCCGTTGTGGCCGAGATAGACGGTGTAATCACGTTTGGCAGTATCAAACGCGGTAACCGCGAATCCATTATCGAAGCGAAAGACGGCCAGAAACGCAAGTACCTGGTGCCGTTGACCAAACACGTACTGGTACAGGACGGCGACTTCGTGCGCGCCGGAACGCCACTGACGGAAGGAACCATTTCGGTGAAAGATATTCTCGCCATCCGCGGGCCATTCGCAGCCTCTTCGTACCTCGTCAACGGCGTACAGGAAGTTTACCGCTCACAGGGTATCAATATCAATGACAAACACATCGAGGTAATTGTTCGCCAGATGCTGCGCCGTCTTGAAATTGTTGATCCGGGCGATACGCACTTCCTGACGGGCGAACCGGTGGAACGCAATGAGTTCATCGACTACAACGACTGGATTTTTGACAAAAAATTCGTGCTCGAACCAGGCGACAGTACCAAACTCAAAGCGGGCGCCCTGGTAACATTGCGCCAGATCCGCGAGGAAAACTCGTTCCTGAAACGCAACGATAAAAAACTCGTCGAATTCCGCGATGCGCTCCCATCCACTGCCATCTCGATGCTGCTGGGTATTACCAAAGCATCGCTGGGTACGGAGTCATGGATTTCTGCCGCATCCTTCCAGGAAACTACCAAGGTGCTTTCTACCGCCGCTATCGCTGCTAAGAAAGACCACCTGATGGGCCTGAAAGAGAATGTGATCGTGGGCAAGAAAATCCCGGCAGGTACCGGTATGCGCCAATACGAGCGCCTGCAGGTGACCGGCTCGGGCCGTCCTTTCCGCGATACGCCGGAAAATGTGCTGGAAGAAGC
>JALHMA010000084.1 GCA_022844265.1 Saprospiraceae bacterium
TAGCCTTTGCTGGCATAAACGGTGTAATTGATTTGCGAGCGGTGAAAATCCGGGGAGCGGTGCTGGTGCAGTCCGTCGGAGAGTTTTTCGTAAAAATTGACAATCATCGGGTATTGCGCGGCAGGGTCGAAGTCTTCCGGTTTGATGAGTAATCCATTGAGCACTTCACCCGACAGAGAAGTCCACTGTACAGGCTCGATAGCGCCCCAGCGGTATTCGCTTTGCTGCGGGTTGGCCTGGGAAATTTGCGCCGGCTTTGCTTCGCTGTTTCCATAGTTCAGGTACTGCAAATCGGGGAAAACCTGGTAATTGCCCCTTGAAAACAAGAGATAATCAGCATTTTTAGGTTTAAGGGGCTGTTTGGTGTAGGCAAAATCGCCGCCACTGAGCTGGGTAGTTTTTCCATTTTTTAAGGAATGCCAACTATAACCTTCCGCTTTCGTCGGGTGGTGAAACTGGTGCAACAAAATGGATGCATCCGCCGGAATGCTGCGCTCTTCCGGGTCTAATTTCAGGTAGCGGTAAGTGGTCTGCGTTTCTCTGCCTTTGGTGAGGCGTTCGGGGTTCTTTTTGCCGTTCGGGTCCATTTTCCAGAGGTCGTATTTGTCATACACGATCATGGCCTCGTCGCCGCCGAGCCATCCTGCCAGGCCATGTGCATCGGGAAAATCGGGCACGTCATTTTCTTCGTCGTAAAACGGCGCCAGGCGATTATCCGTCAGCCGGACGATTTCAGACCTGCGCGCACTCCAGGAAAACAAGGCGGTGTCCGGATCGCTCCACCAAATGATGTATCCGGCTTCTGGCGAAATACGTGGGTTGCCACGCAAATCCTTCACAATCAATTTTTTATCCCCTGTTTTTAAATCGACGGCATATAAATCCTTGTGCGGCGTACCTTCTATTGTCACATAGGTTCCGTAGGGTTCTTCGGTAAAAACAAGCGCCATTTCCGCATTGCGTTGTTCCTGAAATCGCAGCTCGGGCATTTCGGGAGAAGCCAGTGGCACAAATCGGTTTTTCCTGCTGTGCCAAACAATGGGATACGACCGTTTCTTCATGTTATCCAACTGTACTTCCTGCTGGGTGTAGAGGCGGTTGTCCGTCCAGTTCCACACCTCCACATCCACAATTTCTTCTTTTAACAACATGGTATCGTTGAGGATCGGTGCCGGAGCAATGCCAAAGTACAGTTTGCTGCCGTCTTCTGAAAAAACGGGGCGGCTGTTTTCACTGATAACCCAGTTGGCCTCGCCGTTGGTGCGCTGCAAAAAATCGCTTTCCGGCCGGGCAATAATTTTGGCCGAATCCTTGCCTGATTCCAGGTAGCACAATTGTAAAGGCCGGATCCTGGCTTTGCTGGTATCGAGGTCTGCCAAAAAAGCAGCCTGTTCACCCTGTTCATCAAGCGATAGTTGCTGAAACTTACCCTTGCTCCTGAACAAGGGCTGAATAGCCGATCGGTCCAGGTCATACAGGTAAACCCCGTTTTTCTGGATGGAACGGTTGGTTTTCACCGTCATGGTATCACCCCAGCCGGTGCTGTACAACAACAGGCGCGGACTATTTTTCGCCAGCGTAAACTCCTTGACATAAGCAATGGTGTCCTGTTTGCCGGAAACAGTGTTGCGAACCACGAGGCGGTAACCGTTGTCCTTGTCCTCTTTTTTTTCTTTGGCCGTTTTGGGCGCAGGTTTGGGCTGCGTTTTAGCCGTATCTTTTTTGGCGGGCGCGGGTTTCATCGGCTCGCATTGAAAGGCAAACCAGCCCGACCATTTTTCGGGAACCAGCACCGTTTTGAGTCGCGGGATTTTTTCCAACTGCCCTGTGGCAAGTGTCAGGATACCCAGGGTGTCTTTGGGCAAATCTTCATCTTTTATCTTTTTGCGGCGCTGCGCTTTCAGGCTGTCCAGCGGCGGTTTGATGGTGAAAATCAACAACTTATTGTCCGAAGAAAAACGGGCCTCGGAGGCGCGCGGAAATACGCGGGTCTGCTTGCCCGCTTCATTCCACAGGTATAATACCGCATCACCTTCCGCGACGGGCATTTGCGCCCAACTGACCCATTGGCCATCATTGGAAATGCGTTGTTGTTCTATTTTTTTCCAGCGCTGCACGTCAGCGTGGTCGATGATTTTTTTTGTTTGCTGCGAAAAACCCGGAAGCGGCGCCGACAGTAAACCCGACAGGATGATGGTTGCAAGGAAGATTTGCTTCATGTAAAAAATTTTTACCACATAGGTACATAGGTTTTACACATAGGACACATAACTCGTTTTTGTTTCTGTTTTCTTATGTGTTCTATGTGGAAGAACTATGTGACCTATGTGGTTAGTTTACTTAATCACACTCAAAATCAATATACCCAAAAGAAAAACGCCCAGAAATGCCTGCGCCAGCCGTTTTTCAAATTTAATGACATTTTTTAATGGTTTATCCTTTGCCGTTACATTGCCCGCACGGATCACCTGCAACAGCACCAACGAAATAATGACGTAACTCAGGAGGTAAATTTTATCCATCAGCACCATATAACCCGAATCCGGCAACGCGCTGCTGTAGGATTGTTGCAGGAAAACAGCCGTCAGCAATCCGCCGATCGGAAGAGAGGAACGGGAGTCTATATGCGTCGGATGCAGGAGCAGTGCGCCGATACTAACCAGCATTACCACCAGGAGGGGCAAAAGCATTTTCAGTAAAAAATAACTGATCGGGCGGGAAAGGGTGATGTTGTAACTCAAATTGCTGTACCGCTGGGCATTTTCTTCGGGGTTGCCGAAGTTGGTGCCGTAGTCGTGTACCTGTGAAATAAGTTCACAACGTTTGGTTTCCCAACCTACCAGGTTCAGTGTTTTGCGGATTTGGGCGCCAACCGTATCCGCTACATATAGCAGCGAATCGGACGGAAATTCCGGATTTTCGATCTGAATATCCAGCGTGTGCTGGTCCAGTGGGAAACGATTGAGGGAGAAAGAGTGGAAAAAGCGCCCTTCTATCCTGAAAATCTTATATTTTTCTCCGGTTTTCAGTTGTACGGGAGTGCTGTCGCCATCGAAAGTAGCCTTGTCCATACTCCATTTTTCAATGGCATTGACAAATTCAATATTCGTCGGATCGATAGGTCCAGACCATCGGAACCAGATATAAAAATCTGCATAAAACGAGTGCTCGTCCATGTTCAGGTTATACAGGTTCATCAGGTAAATACCGGTTTTTACCTGTTGTGCCTGGGCGGCTGCCGGAACAGCCAATTGTGGCAGGTAAATTGCAAACAGAAGGAGTATCAGGCGCATGGTAGAAATTTTAGATGCCAAAAATAGATTTTTTCACAAAAACCACACGCACTGTATATCGTCCCGCTTCGCTTCGTATTAACTTTGCGCCCTTATGACACAACAACGCGTCCTCAAATTGTACAATAGCCTCAGCGGCAAAAAAGAAATTTTCCAACCCATCGTGCCTGGTCATATCGGTATGTATGTGTGCGGCCCCACAGTTTACAGCGATGTACACCTGGGCAACTGCCGCACATTTGCCAGTTTCGATGTCATTTATCGCTACCTGCTGCACATCGGGTATAAAGTGCGGTATGTCCGAAACATTACCGATGTGGGCCACCTGACCGACGATGGGGAAGACCGCATGGCCAAAGGCGCCAAAGTGGCACAACTCGAACCGATGGAAGTAGCGCAACACTACACCGTGGGTTTTCACGACATGATGCGGATTTTTAACACCCTTCCGCCGAGCATCGAACCGCGGGCTACCGGCCACATCCCGGAACAGATCGACATGGTGCAGGATATTCTGGATCGCGGATACGCCTACGAACGCAACGGTTCGGTCTATTTCAACGTCATCAAATTTAATCAGGAGCAACCCGGCGTGTACGGACAATTGTCGGGCCGAGTCATTGATGAACTGATGGCGGAAAGTCGCGACGGCCTGAAAAACCAGGAAGAAAAAAACCACCCTGCCGATTTTGCAATCTGGATGAAGGCCCGCCCACACGATATTATGGTGTGGAAAAGCCCCTGGTCAGTCGGTTTTCCGGGCTGGCACCTCGAATGCAGCGCTATGAGTACCAAGTACTTAGGTCAAACTTTTGATATTCACGGCGGCGGAAACGACCTGAAATTCCCGCACCATGAAAACGAGGTGGCGCAGAGCAACGGCGCCTGCGGCTGCTCGCCTGCCAACTACTGGCTGCATACCAATATGCTGCTGCTGAACGGCAAAAAAATGTCGAAATCCGACGGCAACACCATCAACCCGCCGCAATTGTTCACCGGCGACAGCGAGCATATCAGCAAATCCTATTCTCCGATGGCCGTGCGCTTTTTTATGCTGCAAGCGCATTACCGCAGCACCCTTGATATAACGGATGACGGCCTGCAGGCAGCGGAAAAAGGATTCAAAAAACTCATGGACGCCTACAACACCCTGCAAAAACTACAGGTAGACGCCCGTGACTTCGACGGTTCGGAAACGGAACACGACCGGGCTATCCTGGCGCTCATCGAGGACGCCTACGAGGGTATGGACGATGATTTTAATACCGCCATCGCCCTGGCCTGCCTCAGCGAACTGGGCGGTTATGTCAATAAATTAGCCAACAAACAACTGACTTCCGGCGATGTGGCTCCCTGGGTAATCGAACGCCTGAAAACGGTATACCACACGTTTGTTTTTGATATTTTCGGTCTGAAAGACGAGGAACCTAAAGAAGACAGCGGCACCGTGGAAGGGCTGATGGAACTGATTCTTGATCTGCGCGCCAACGCCCGCGCTCAAAAAGACTGGGCCGCGAGTGACAAAATACGCGATGTGCTTGCTGAAGTAGGTATTCAGGTGAAAGACGGGAAGGAAGGGGTTTCTTGGGAGAAGAAGTAAAAGGGCAAAAAAATAAAAGGCAAAAAAACGTGTGGCACACCTCTGAGGTGTGCCACACGTTTTTTATTTTTTCTCCAACTCTTCCAGCCGCACCTTGTAAATATACTGCGGCGTACGGTCGTACAAAGAGCGATATAAAGAAAGCGCCCGCAGGTGGTGAGGCGTCGGGTTGTCGGCGATGCGGCGCAGCTCGAAATGTACGGCCGCTTCTTCCCGCTCCGTTCTGGCCAGCGCCATCAATTGTTGCAGCTGGCGTAATGCTTCCGGTTTGTTTCCTTCCGAAATAATTACCTGCGCCCGCAAAATATTGGAACTGAAGGTCAGATCGGCATTTCCCAATGCCAGGGCGATATCGCGGCCTTCCTCAAGCAGTTGGCGGGCAGCGGCCACTTCGCCGGAATACAGGTGAACCAATCCTTTTTCTACTAAGGAATACCCCAAAACCAGCCGGTTGCCCATTTCCCGGGCGTGTTCGATGGCTTCGTTGTAATACCGGATACTGCGGGCGTAGTCGCGTTTGAAAAACCAGGTATCTCCCAGCGTATTCAATGCTTTGGCGATCCCTTTTTTGTAGTTCAGTTCACGACTCAGCGCCAGATTTTGTTCGAGGTACTCAATGGCCGCGTCAAACTGACCCATGGTTGACATCAGATCGCCAATCAGCCCGCAGGCGATGGCGGTACCCTGTTTGTCGCCCAATTCCCGGGCGAGCAGCAGGTCGCGGTCGAAATTTTGCATGGCTTTTGTGTAATCGCCTTTTTTCTCCCAAACCGAGCCGATGGAGCCGATACAAATGGTCATCAGGAGTTTATTGCCCAATTCTTCCGAATAAGCAAGCCCTTTTTCCAGACAAAGCAAAGCGCTGTCCAGACTATTTTTTTCCAGGTAAATGATACCCAGATTGGTATAAAGGGTAGTCAAACCCTGTTTATCCGTCACGCGTTCGGCAATGTCCAATTGTTCTTCCAGCCAGCGAATACCTTCGTCGTAATGGCCCTGGTTCATAAAGATAAGCCCCAGGTTGGCGACGATGGCGGCATTTTCCGCTTCCCGGTTGTTGGCGCGGTTGATCTCGATAGCTTTGGCAAACCAGCTTTTGGCAGCATCGTAACTGCCCTGGCGGAAAAAGAACGTGCCGAGGTTGCCGTAGGTTTTGGCAATACCGATCTGGTCGCTGGCCAGGTCGAAACAGGTAATCGCCACATCCAGGTACTTTTTGGCGTCGGGGTAATTGCCCCGGAGCATCAGCAATTGTCCCAGGCGCCGGTTGCCGCGACCGATCAGATACCAGTCGTTCAGGTTTTTGGCGCGTTCGAGCGCCGTGCGATAATCCTGCTCGGCTTCCTCCCATTGTCCCACCAATTCATGCACCGTTCCTTTTCGAAGGATCAGTTTAATGACCTTTTTGCTTTTTTTATCTTTCTTTAAAGTGCTGGTTATCAGTTTTTCATAAAAAGACAGCGCCTGCCGGTTCTGAAAATTGCGCTGCGCGTAGCGGGCTGCTTTTTCCAGGTATTTATTGGTTTTACGCTCGTCTTCGGCCTGTTCGTAGTGGAAGGCCAGGTCGACAAAACGCTCCTCCGAATTGGGGTACAACTGCTCGATCGCATCGGCAATCAGTTGGTGCAGCTCGCGCAGGCGGGTGCGCAATTGCATGTCATACGCCGCTTCGCGCAGCAGCGAGTGCCTGAAAATATACCGCAACTCGTTCATGGCATACCAGACCTGCCACTTCTCGGCGGTTTGAATCTGTTCGCGGAGCACCAGTTCAATGTCGCCGTTTTTGCTGATAAATTCTTCCTGCTTGGCCATTACTGCCGACAAAACAGGCAATTCAAACTCCCGTCCGATAACCGCTGCGGCTTTTACGGTTTCTTTCACCAGGCCGCTCAGCCGGTCGATGCGCGCCATCATGATCTCTTTAACAGAGTCATTCATCTGCACGTCCTGGTTTTTCAATTGCAACAGACCATTGGTGTTTTTCAACAGGTTAGCCTCCCTGAAATATTCGGCCATTTGCTCGATATAAAAAGGATTGCCCTGCGTCATGCGTTGCAGCAATTCGAGCAGTTCCGGGTGCAGGCTTCCACCGAGCCTGGCTTCTGCAAATGCTTTTAAATCATCGGGATGCAAAAAATTCAGATCCACTTCGATGTGGGCGATGGACAATTCGCCGAGTATATTTTGCCGAAACAGGTATGCTTTGGAACCATCGTCTTCGTAGCGGCTGGTGGCTAAAAACAAAAGCGGATAAGCCTGAGCGCGCCGGATAAACTGGGCTAAAAACTCATAACTCATTTCATCATACCAATGCGCATCTTCCAGCTCGATCACGAGGGGTTGCAACAGCGATTCGGCCACGAACAGATTAGCCATGGCGGCCAACCCGTTTTGATAGCGACCCCGTCCGTCCAATTGTTCCCACAGTGAATTGGGGTAGTGGATGCCCATCATGGCAGCCAACACACTCTGCGTACGGTTGATTTCCCGGCGAACCGCATCCGCTTCGGGGTGGCGGTTTTCGGTTAATTCAAATTGTAATTCGAGAAAATTTTGTTCAAAGAGTTCCCGATTGCGTTCCGGCGTATTTTCAGGACTTTGTTCGAAGTAGTTTTTGAGGAAATAAATAAAAGGATTGAAGGGTTTGCGCAGAATCTGGTCGCTCTGACAAGTGAACCAACTGACCGCCATAGCATCGCGCAATTGTCGGCGAAACTCATAACTCAAACGGCTTTTGCCGATGCCGGCTTCCCCAAAAACATACGCCACGCCGGCAAAACGGCCTTCGCGCAGGGGAGCCGCAAATTCCACGAGGCTGCGCAATTCCGTTGCCCGGCCAAAATAATCGCCCGAAAAACTGGCGCGACCTGCAAGATTCCTTCCGGTGAGCAGATAGGTAGGAATGGCTTTTTCAAAACCCTTGTAATAACCTTCGCCCTTGTATGTAAATTTGAAGTTGCGGTTGCGCTGCACATTTTCATCTGCCATCACCTCCCCCCATTTTGCTTTCATCATCAGGCGGGCGCCAAGATTCACCCGCGCGCCTGCGGCAGCATACTGGCAGCGTTCGGCACTGCCGATCACTCCGGTAAATGCCAGGCCGGACGTGATACCAATGCGATATCGCGCACCTGTCAGGTTCTCCAGACTCACCATTTCATCCAGGATGGCCGCCACAAATTCGAGCGCCCGCTCCACATTATTTTCAAAGGAGATCGGCGCCCCGAACAAACAAAAAATTACGCCACCTTTATCGCCAAAATCAATTTCCTTGAGGTAGGCGCCAAAATTGTCGCATTCCTGCAGCACCACAGAAGCAAAATGATCTAATGCCGTATGGGTATCTACTCCGGTAAAGGACAGAAAAACGCTTACAACATTCCTGAACTCTCCAATTCCCTGATTTTCAAAAACTTCTTTTGGCAAAAACTCCGCCATAATAAGCGGGTCGGGAACCGGCAGTTGCCTGCCAGGCCCTTCCGGCATCATTTTTTTTGACTGCTGGGGTTGTGCGGCAGATAGGGTAATTTTAAGATAACCATCTTCCAGTTCTTCCGCTTCCAACTCCAGGGGAAGCAGATAGGGCCTGAAAAAAGTATCGCCCACAACCTCCAAACTACTGGCCCGTACTTGCGCCTGCGAACAACCGTCGATGGGTTCGCCCCTGAAATAATACGCTTTTCTGTTTTTGCCAACAATTCCCCATTCTACGGTTCCTTCCGATAGCCCTATTTTGATACCAATATTGTGTTCTAATAACATGGAGTCCTCGTCTTCCTGCTGAAGTGCAAAACGAGAGAGCGTCAATTGAGCCGTTTGTATCACCCGCCGCGCAATTGCTACTGTTTCAGGATTTAATGCGCTGCTTTGTGGTACCGGGAAAATCGCCGTAAAACTGTCTCCGGCGAAATAAGGAATGAAGCCGCCCTGATCGTATACCAAACGAACCATGGGCTGGAAGATGTGATTCAGTGCAACAGACAGTTCCTCGGCGCCTTCCGAACCTTTTTGCATAAGTGTCTCCGTCAGCCGGGTAAAACCGCTGAGGTCGACAAACATCGTAAAAGCATTCAGATGACCTGCGTGAATGCCGTTTCGGTAGTTTTCCTGGATAAAATGTGGCAGGAAGTGTCTCAAAATAAAGGCTGTTACGTTTGGAGTGGTGAAGATAAAAGGATTTGAGCTTATTGCACGGTTACAGTCCTTCTAAATCCTTCCCGATATCGCGCCGGTAGTATTTACCCTGAAATTGTACAACCTTGGCATTGCGTTTTGATTTGCGCAATGCGCCGCTTAAATCTTTCGCTAAACTGGTCATCGCAAGCACCCTTCCGCCGTTGGTCACCACTTTTTCGCCCTGAAAACGGGTGCCTGCATGAAAAGCAAAACCCCCTTTTACCTGTTCCAAACCGGTGATTGTTTTACCTTTTTCATAGTGGTCGGGGTATCCGCCACTGACTAAAAAAATAGTAGTTGCCGTTTTTTTATCCGTGCGGATCCGAATGCGGCCGAGGGTTCCTTTTGCGCAGTTTTCGAGCAACTGCACCAGGTCGTTTTTCAGGCGCGGCAGCACTACTTCCGTTTCAGGGTCACCCATTCGGCAATTGTATTCGATCACGAACGGTTCGCCGGCCACTTTTATTAAACCAAAGAAAATGAACCCTTTATACACTATTTTTTCTTTCCGCAAACCTTTGACGGTCGGAGCAATAATCCGTTGCTCTACCATTTTCCACATGACTTCGTCTACAAAAGGCACCGGACTGACAGCGCCCATGCCACCCGTATTAGGGCCGGTATCACCTTCGCCAATACGTTTGTAATCTTTGGCTTCAGGCAAAATTTTGTAGTTTTTGCCATCCGTCAGCACAAATACGCTGAATTCGATACCGTCCAGAAATGCTTCCACCACAACCCGATCGCCAGCAGCGCCAAACTTGCCATCGAGCATGGCGCGGAACTCGTTTTCCGCTTCTGCATGATTTTGGCAGATCACAACACCTTTACCCGCTGCCAGGCCATCGGCTTTCAGCACAATCGGTAAAGGGTGTTGGGCCAGATATCTTACCCCTTCTTCTATATCATCTGCCGTAAACTCCCGGTACGCTGCCGTCGGTATCCGGTGGCGTTCCATAAATTTTTTGGACCAGGCCTTGCTGCCTTCCAGCACAGCCCCCGCTTTGGAAGGCCCTATGACCGGAATGTGTTTCAAGGATTCATGTTCCTGAAAATAATCCCATATCCCCCTGACCAGGGGTTCTTCAGGCCCCACCAACACCATATCTATAGAGGATAACAGCACAAACTGCCCTACAGCTGCAAAATCGAGCGGATCCAGCGCGACATTTTGCCCATGCGCAGCGGTGCCGGCATTACCAGGGGCTATAAATAATTGGGAACACCGCTTGCTTTGGGCAATTTTCCAGGCAAATGTGTGTTCGCGGCCACCCGAGCCGAGTATTAGTATTTTCATTGTGTGCGTTGTGTGTTTTTTTTGGGTTGATGAGGTTTATAAGGTTGATGAGGTTTATAATGGCCACTCAATGAGGCAAATGCTCTTTTTTCGAGCGGCCATTATAAACCTCATCAACCAAAAAATCATTGTTGAAAAGCAAATTGTACAATGTTCGCTCCCATTTGCAAGGCTTTGGCGCGCATCTCCGGCGGATCATTGTGTACGTCATCCCAGCCGTCGCCGAGGTCTGTTTCAAAGTTGTAATAACATACCAGGCGCCCCTGCCAGAGCAGCCCAAAACCCTGTGCCGGTTTTCCATCGTGCTCGTGTATTTTGGGCGTCCCGTTGTTGAAATTATATTTTTGATGGTAAATCGGATGGCTGAAAGGCAGTTCTACAAAATCCAGTTCCGGGAATACCTTTTTCATTGCAGGCCGTACAAACGGGTCCAAACCATAGTCGTCGTTTAAGATCAAAAATCCGCCGCCTTCCAGATAAGCCCGGAGATTGCGCGCTTCCAGATCATTAAAAAGCATGTTTCCATGACCGGTGGCATATACCACAGGATAGTTAAACAGTTCTGCGCTACCTGGCTCCACCGTTGCAAACTCGAGATCGAAATTGGTGCGCAGGTTTTCATTACAAAACCTGGCGAGGTTTTTTAAAGAATTGACATCGTTGTACCAGTCGCCGCCTCCGGAATATTTGAGTAATGCCAGTTTGAGCGTGGGTGGCTGATTGGGCTGTATCCAGCTCACGTTCACCAAAAGCAGTAAAAAAAGGATTGCTTTGCGCATATAATAGTCTTTGTGTGTGTTGTACTCCGTTATACTGAAAGTTGAGAGGTTGAGTATGTTGATGGTTGAGAAAGCATTGGTAATCAATGAATTAATTTACCTTATCGTTCAAAACCACTTTGCATTGACTATATTTCATTCATAATGCCTTACTTTTCGACCTAAAAACGATTTTATGCTACGTTTTGTATGTGTTTTGTTTTTAATTGCTTGTTTGGGCCAACAAATGAACGCCCAGTCAACCGCGTATGTATTTCAATTCGGTCCGACCATCGGGCTGCAAAAGTGGGACAATTCTTTTGAGCGAGAGCCACTTTTCAAATATCATGCGGCACTCAGTATCGAATCGGTGGATAATGAGGAGGATAAAAACTCCCTTTTTATGCAAATAGGCTACCATGTAAAAGGTAGCGCTACCCGATTCCGGTATTTCAACATCAACTCCGGCGCGCCGGGCGGTACTTTCACGGAAGAATTTCTCTTTAACAATCTTTCACTCGTTCTGGGCGCCAAACAAAAACGCGATTTAGGCACAAGCGGCCGGGCGCGTTTTTTTTACGGCGGCGGACTGCGCGTCGATTATACCCTGTCCACCAATATCGACGACCTGAGCCGGGGCAATCCATCGCTGTCCATTTATTACCCCAGCGTCGCCTTTATGAATCGCTGGATGGTCGGGTTTACCATCAGCACCGGCATCGAGTTCAAACTCAAGGAACTGATCGGCGGAGAGCTCAAACTTTCCATCCAGCCCGATGTCACCCCACAATACAATCAACCCAGCATCGGTAATGTCATCGATCCTTTCAACCCCGGCACTGTAATCACTATCTCCGAACGCCGTATTCGGAATGCCGCCGTCGAATTGGGTATCGGCCTGCGACTACTCCGAAAAGTGGAGTATGTTGATTAGGTTTGAGTATTTGAGTAACTGAGTATTTGAGGAACTGAAGATTCGAGTATTTGACTGGTAACTTTAGGTCTCGTACGCGATAATTAGAATATAAGTATTCGATCACCTGACCTCCCAACACCAAAAGTTACCAGTCAAATACTCGAATCTTCAGTTCCTCAAATACTCTTCTTTTACCCTTTTCCGTTATCATATCTGTTGAAGTTCTTCCCAATATTCCACGGCCCGTCGGGTATGCGGAATACAGATAGAACCTCCGACCATATTCGCCACCGCAAAGATTTCAAAAATCTGATCGGTTGTGATACCCAGGTCGTGACACTTGCCCAGATGATATTTGATACAATCATCGCATCGAAGCACCATGGACGCCACCAAGCCCAACATCTCTTTGGTCCGCACATCCAGTGCGCCTTCCTGGTAGGTTTGGTTGTCGAGGCTCCAAAAACGTTTGATCACTTTATTGTCTGTGGCCAAAATGCGCTCGTTCATGCGGGCGCGGTAATCGTTGAATTCTGTTACGAGAGACATATTGAAATTGTAGTTTAGAAAAATGCTGGGAAGGTTTGAGCAGTTTGATGGTTTGAAGTGGTAACTTATGCCATGAGTTACCACTTCAAACAATCAAACCGCTCCAGCCGCCGCTGCAAAAGTCTCACTATTTTCACATTTGCTCATTCCTATATCCATGCGTGTCGTTATACAAAGGGTTTCACAGGCATCCGTTACCATCGACGGGACAGAAAAATCACGGATCGCCCGGGGACTACTCATCCTCCTGGGAATAGAACTGGATGATAATCAGGAAGATATAGAATGGTTGTGCAAAAAAATAACAGCCTTGCGCATCTTTTCCGACGATGCTGATCTGATGAACCTTTCCATTCAGGATATTGAAGGAGATCTACTGGTTGTGAGTCAGTTTACACTTCATGCCAGTACCAGGAAAGGAAATCGCCCTTCCTTTATCCGCGCTGCGCGACCTGAAACCGCTATTCCGTTATATGAAAGTTTTGTCGAGACGCTTCGGAGTACCTCAGCAAGGCCTGTATACACGGGTGCTTTCGGCGCCGACATGAAAGTTTTATTGCTCAATGACGGACCGGTAACGATCCTGCTGGATTCTAAAAACAAGGAATAGCGCCGGTGGTTGCATGCTTTCAAAATAAGCGCAGCACATCGGGGACTTCGTCCTGCAATTCAGGCGCGTCATAATTGGTGCCGTTCAGCCGTTCCGATACGCGATACATTCGGAGCAATCCGTTTGCAGGCGGCTGGAGCATCGACGTTATTTTTTCCACAGATAGGTCGGAAAGCCAGGCGGCCTGCGCTTCCGCCGAAGCAAGTATCAGCGGCATCCGGTTGTGCAAGGCTGCCATCTCTTCGTTGGGACCGGTTGTGATGATGGAGAAGGTGGTCTGGACGTTTGATCCCGAACCCCATTCATCCCAGATGCCGGCCATAAACATCAACGCGCCGTTTTTCAGTAAAATACGATACGGCAGTTTTCGACCGTCGGGTTCCTTGCGCCATTCGTAAAAACTGTCTGCCGGTACCAGGCATCGCCGGGTCTGGATGACTTCCCGGAACGAGGGTTTTTCAAAAATACTTTCTGCGCGGGCGTTAATCAGTTTTCCACTGTTGTGGCCGTCGCGGCTCCAGGACGGCACCAGGCCCCAGCTCATTTCACAAATCCTGTCTGGATGGTCGTTGCCTATAATATAGGCTGACTGGGTAGGTGCAATATTATAGCGGATTTTCCACGTGACGGGTTGCTGCACGTCGCGCAGTTGTTCGGTTTTTTGTTTTGGGGTAGGAGCAAGCGCGTAACGGCCACACATAGTTGTTGATAAGAGGGTTTTTGTTTTAACTTTTTCGAAATAAAAGACACTGATTTTGTCTTAAAAGTAAGGTTTTATTTTGTCAAATGATCCTCAAAATTTACAATTTCTTCATTTTGAACCTGTTCAGCACTTCAACTACTTGTTTGAAACAGTTACAAACATTAAAAATAATAACCTGTATAAAAAGTTGACTGTCAGCATGCTGTTGTCCATATTTTAGTGTGGATAAGTGTGGTAGTAATGCACCGCTCTCCACAGTGTGCTGTTGAACTTATCAACATTGTGCTGTTTTCGCTTTTGGACTGTGGGGAACTGCTGTTTTACAAACGTCAGCTAACAGCGATGGGGAAAACGAAACGACCAACAGCAGGGTTTTCCATATTTTTCCATTTATATGTGCATAACCTTACAAGGTGCTGATTACAAATACGCTTGTTTGCACAAAAAGTGTGGATAAACATGGTAACTCTTGGTAGCTTGGGCTGAAGTATATGCAATTACGAGGTTTTTAACAAGCTAACACCCATGATGATGGCGACCCTTTTTTTAATTTAAATCATCTAAAATTAATAAAGGGAAGTCACCTTCCGAAAAGCGAACGATATAAAGGCTCTACTTTTGTGTCAAGTTTTTATCGAACGCAAAAAAAATACAGCATCTATATGTTTCGCTATACGGAGGACACGCGCATTGCAAAGGCAGTCAAAATCTGGTTGATAACGGGTTTGATCATGGTTTTTATGCAAATTGTTATTGGAGGTATTACCCGGCTGACAGGAAGTGGACTGAGCATCACCCGCTGGGAAATCGTGACGGGCACGCTGCCACCCCTGAATGACGCACAGTGGCAGGAAGAGTTCGCATTGTACCAACAGACGCCACAGTACCTTAAAATCAACCAGGGCATGTCTCTGGGCGATTTCAAGTTCATTTATTTCTGGGAGTATTTTCACCGGCTGTGGGCGCGGCTCATGTTTTTTGTTTTTGTATTTCCTTTTGCTTATTTTTTATACCGGGGAATGTTTTCCCGCCGCCTGTTACCCCGCATGCTCGTGGTGGTAGCCCTGGCCGGGCTGGAAGGTTTTTTCGGCTGGATCATGGTTGCCAGCGGTCTCATTCGACGTCCCTGGGTAAATGCCTACAACCTTACCCTGCACCTTTGTATGGCGATTGTTATTTTTGCCTACTTGTTGTGGACGCTGTTTATCGCGTATCAGCCGAAGGGTGTACAAAGATCGAAACGCTGGGGCGTTTCATTTGCCTGGGGCCTGGTAGGCCTGGCTTTTCTGCAAATTGCTTTGGGCGCCATGATGTCGGGCACCAAAGCCGGATTGACCTATCCGACCTGGCCTGATATGAACGGATATTACCTGCCGGGCATCCTGCTGGATGGATCTAACTGGATACCGGAGAATTTCAGAAACTATGATATCAATGCATTTATGCCTACCCTGATCCAGTTTCTGCACCGCAACGTGGCCTATCTGCTTTCTGCACTGATCATTTACTTCGTCTGGCGGACCAGCAAAAACGGAGCCGTCTCGCGTTCGCTTCGTTTCGGCAATATCGCACTGACTACTATGTTACTCGTTCAGGTATTGCTGGGTATCTTTACATTAATTCATTGCAAAGGCGCTATTCCGGTTACCTTGGGCGTTTTACACCAGGCCGGGGCTATTTTCCTGATGGGTTTTCTTTTGTTTGTGACGTACCAAATGGATGCAACAACAAAAGCAGAAAGTCACGTTTGAAAAATTCGGATTATTTAGAGGCTTCTTTTTCAGGCTGTTGTACTAATATTTCCTTCAAAACTACTTTACATTGGGCTTAACTGAGGGTATGATCTACAGGAACAATGCACTCATTTTGCACAAATGAATTAGTTTAATGGTTTTTGCTATTTTTGCACAACTTATATTGAAACACTACGAATGACTTTAACTGTAAAAGAAGAAAACGGCTTCCGTTTCATTGAGTCTGGAACCCAGGGTGAAACATTACTTTTACTACACGGACTCTTTGGCGCGTTGAGTAATTTTCAGGGAATCATCAATCATTTTTCGGCTAATTACAATGTAGTTGTGCCGCTTCTGCCTATTTATGAAATGCCTATCTTACAGGTATCCGTAATGGGGCTGGTCGATTTTACCACCAAGTTCGTTGAACACAAAGGGTATGACAAGGTGCACTTGCTTGGCAACTCGCTGGGCGGGCACGTCGCATTGCTGTATGCGCTTGCACATCCTGAACGTATCGCATCGGTTACCTTGACGGGTAGTTCCGGTTTATTTGAAAGTGCATTCGGTACCGCTTTCCCCAAACGCGGCGACTATGAATACATCAAGAATAAAACCGCCGAAACGTTTTACGATCCTTCGGTAGCCAGCAAAGAATTGGTCGATGAGGTTTTTGACATCGTGAATGACCGCAATAAAGCCATACGCGTTGTGGCAACAGCCAAGTCGGCCGTGCGGCACAACCTGGGTGATAAACTGCATAAGATCAAGGCGCCTACGCTCCTGATCTGGGGAAAGCAGGATTCGGTGACGCCGCCTTTTGTGGCCGAGAAATTTCACGAGTTGATTGCTGGTTCTCAACTGTTTTTTTTAGATGAATGCGGACATGCGCCCATGATGGAAAAGCCGGAAGATTTTAATGCTATCCTGGATGGTTTTTTGAAAGAAGTATCCGAGAAAAATTCGGTAGCCTGAGAAGTAGTTATCAGTTTTCTGTTATCAGTGCTGACGATCAAGCATGTGCAAAGAATTGAATTGAGTCGAAACTAATTTGCACGCCTAGTTACTTAGTATTATACAAAAAAGTCTCCTGTTACCATGTGTAGCAGGAGACTTTTTTGTATTAAAAAACTGATAGTCAATTGTTTATGTTAATTTTGAAACAAAAGTTCCCAATTTACATGTGAATCGCCCGATTCGCACTGGCCGCCATACAGGCTTCTTTAAAGGCCTCCGTATAAGTCGGGTGTGCATGGCTCATACGGGCGCCATCTTCTGCGGAAGCCCTGAATTCCATGAGCGCTACGGCTTCTGCGATCATATCTGCTGCGCGGGCGCCGACAATATGAACGCCCAGTATTTCATCAGTTTCCTTGTGCGCCAGTACTTTTACCATACCATCCAGATCCATGGAGGCGCGGGCGCGACCTAAAGCGCGGAACGGAAATTTACCAGGTTTATACGGAATGCCCATTTCTTTGAGTTGTTCTTCCGTAAACCCAACTGCCGCTACTTCCGGCCAGGTGTAAACAACACCGGGAATCAGGTTGTAATTGATGTGTGGTTTTTGTCCGGCCATGACCTCGGCTACAAACACGCCTTCTTCTTCTGCCTTGTGCGCAAGCATGGCTCCCTGGATGACATCGCCGATGGCGTAGATGCCCGGTACCGATGTTTGTAAATGATGGTCTACCGGGATGCGGCCTTTTTCATCCAGGGTAATTCCAATTTGTTCCAAACCGAGGTTATCCGTATAAGGCTTCCGACCAATCGCCACGAGGCAATAATCGACATCCCAACTCAAGGTTTTTGATTCGTCATCGCGGCTTTTTGCCACCACTTTTACTTTGGTTTTGGAAGGGGTGACATCAGTTACCGCATGGCGCAGGTGGAATTGCATCCCGAGGGCTTTCAAACTTTTTTGAAGTTCGCGGCTGCAATCGCTATCCATACCGGCAATAATTCGGTCTAAAAACTCCACCACATGTACTTCCGTACCGAGGCGTGCATATACGCTTCCAAGTTCCAGACCGATAACACCCCCGCCAATGATGACCATACTCCCGGGCACCTTTTCAAGGTTGAGCGATTCCGTCGAGGTGATGACGCGTTGTTTGTCGTAATTGAAAGATGCCGGCACAATGGGTTTGGAGCCGGTAGCAATGATGACACGCTGCGTTTCTATTTCCTGCGTTTCCTGGGCAGTTATCCTGATCCGATTTTTATTCACAAATGAACCATGCCCGTGGTACACATCTATCTTGTTCTTCTTCATCAAAAAGTCAATTCCTTTATTGTTTTCAAGGACGACCTCCTTTTTCCGTTTTATCATTTGCGGCATATTGACCTTTAAATCTTTGAGGTCAATGCCATGCGTTTTAAATTTACTGTGGGCATTGTGGTAGTGCTCGGATGAGTCGAGCAATGCTTTGGAAGGGATACAACCTACATTTAAACAAGTACCTCCCAGCACAGGATAGCGTTCAATTAAAGCAGTTTTCATACCCAACTGGGAGCAACGAATAGCGGCCACATATCCTCCTGGCCCGGAGCCGATCACGGTAACGTCGTAAGTCATGGATGATTT
>JALHMA010000085.1:0-12027 GCA_022844265.1 Saprospiraceae bacterium
GAGTGAGGGATGAGTGGCACAATACTTTTGGCTTATTGTACCAAACACTAAACACCATACACGAAACACTAAAGCAAATTATGGTTATTCGGCTTCGGCGCGCTTTCTGAGGGTTGTTCGTTGTTGCGCGTATCCTCCTCCGGTGTTTCCAGTTCCGTATTTTCTGTCCAGTCCGGGTTTTCCGGCGCATCGGTGTCCGAATCAGCGGATGCGAAGGCTTCATCTTCCAGTTTTTCAGCCTCTTCCCAGGTAACGGCAGGTTCGGCAGGCGGTTCCTGCTGCACAAACCCGTCTTTAAAGAACCGGCGTTGAAACAATATAATAGATATGACGCCGGTGGTGATGGCAGCGTCGGCGACATTAAAGATCGGGCTGAAGAACAAAAAATCGTCGCCTCCGATCCAGGGCATCCATTCGGGAATGTGCACCCATTTTATCGGGAAATACAACATGTCTACGACACGGCCATGCATAAAGCCATTGAACGGTAAACCCTGTGAAAGGCCGTATCCCTGTCCGAAAGCCGTCAGTTCGGCGACGCCGCCGTGGTAACCCGACATGGAAAAGATAAGCGCATAAAAAGCGCTGTCGATAATATTGCCCAAAGCGCCGGCGGTAATCAGTCCGATGCTCAGAATGAAACCGAACGGCATTTCAGCCGCTAACAGGAGGCGCAGGTACCAGATCAGGCCCACGACCATGAGCACCCGGAAAAGGCTCAGCAGGAGTTTGCCGTATTCCCAGTCGAAAGTGATACCGAAAGCCATGCCTTCATTCTCCACGAAATGCAGCCGCGCCCAGTCGAGTCCGCCAATGAGGATATCCTCGTTGTACTCGAAGTGCGTTTTGATATAAAATTTGGATGCCTGGTCTATAAGTAGCACCACCAAAATGAGGAGCGCTACGATGTATCCTTTTTTCAAGGGTAGAATTATTTGTGTGAAAAAGTTTGCAAAGAAACGAGATTTTGGGCAATTGGGTTGTGCGCCGCGTACAATTCCGCGCTAAAATGACCAAATTATTTACCATCCAGTTGTTTCAGAAACCATTCGCGCTCGGTCAGGGGATTGGTTTTGAGCACCAGTTCCCGGAATTTTTCCTTTTGCACTTTGGAATAAATATTCAGGTTCAAGAGTTTTTTCATCAGGCTCACCAGGTTTTTATACGCCGCTTTTCGGGCGGGATTGAGCGCTTCTTTGCGTTGCAGGTATATCCGCAGGCTTTCGATCAGCGATTCGAAGGCATCGAGGTCGCTGCGTTCGTAATAAATTTTGAGCAGCATGGTTTTGGCGATGATGTTCAGGATCATATCGTCATACTCGAATTGAGTGAGCAGGCGTTGCGCCTTGTTGTAATCGCCTTTTTCAAAATAGAGCCGCGACAGGTTGAAATTGATAATACTGTTGCGCTGCTTCTCTTCCAGGAAATGTTGAAAACGTTCGACAAATTGTTCCGCCCAGTTGAATTCGCCGATTTTAATGGCAAAACCAACGGCATTCCCGAACGTGTACCGGCTAATGACGCCGTTTTCAATCAAAGCGCCGTTTTCCACGCCTTTTCTGTAAAATTTCAAAGCGCGGCGGCTGTAATCCAGTTCGCCCTGGTTCACTTTGGCCGTACAATAGTTGAGCGCCGTGCGGTAGAGGTTCAGCATTTCGGGCTGGGTAAAATATTCGTCGTCGCTTTCGAGGATCATTTTTTCCAGATCGTCAAAATACTGTTTGTCATTGGGGTTGGTAATCGCCATGTAAGCGAAATAGTTCGCAGCGATAGCCGGCTCATCCAACAGCTTGTGTTTGGACGAGTAGGCCAGCACCTCATTCAGCAGCCCCGAATCGTAATTGGCTTTCTGGTACACGTGGTGGTGCGCCAGCATGGCGTTGCCGATCAGCAGTTTTTCCACGATAAACCATTTTTCCATGGCATCTGACATTTCCTGCAGGTTCACGGAAGCGTTTTGGGTAATGCTCATTTTGTATTCGTATTCCTCCTGCTCCAGGAAGAAACGCTGCAAGAGGTAATAGCGGTTGCGAAGCGGCTGGTGTTGCAGGGTTTCCGTACCGGTTCGATGGGCCTGTTTGTATGCCTTTTCGAGTTTTCGCATCCGGTAAATGCGCGTCAGCGCAATCTGGAACTGTACCTTGTCATTGGTGTAATCCGTAAACACAAGGTACTCTTCCATCGCTTTCAACAAAAAATACATGACCTGCCGCATAAAAGCGTCATCGTAGGGTTCGCCCTTGAAAATAGCCGCCCATGCCCGCTCTTTTTCGGTAGTTTCGTCGCCCTGTTGCAGGTTTTTCGTCAGGAAATCGAACAACTTTATCACATCCTGCCGTTGATTGTGGGAGGGTGATTGCAACCATTTGTGCAATTCGCGTACCTCTTTCTTGTTTAAAGAGCGAATGAGTTCCACTAATACACTTTTTTGCATACTTTTTATTGCTTATCTGTTCAACAAAGTAACGCACAAACAAAGAGATTCGCATGGTACTTTACAAGGTTTTTTTTCGTTTTTAAAATCGTTATGAAATTATCTTGTCTATTATCCCTCGTTTTTCACCCCTCGTATCTGCTTAAAAAATTTCAACAAATGCGATTTTTTGTCTTTACTACGCAGCAACTAACCCCGCACATTTGTACTGTCAAAAGAAACTTAACAGGACATCAAGTAATCCGAATGCTCATGTACAAGTACACTTTCACTTTCATGCTGGTACTTATCGCCGCCCTTGCTTCAGGGCAGGGATGGGAACGTGTATATGGTGGAAGCGGACAAGATGCAGCAAACGGATTGGCACTGACCCCCGACGGGGGCTATATTCTTACGGGCAGCTACAATGCTGATACCCGTGTGTACCTGTTAAAAACGGACGCCAATGGCGATCTCCAATGGTCTAAAACCTTTTTCGGTTCTCCTTTAGCCGCAGGCAACAAAGTGATCGTCACGCAAGATGGCGGTTATGTCGTCGTCGGATACGTGAAAGGAGAAGGCCCCAGCGGCGACAATATATATGTACTGAAAACAGACGCTTTCGGTACGCTGCTTTGGAAAAAGCCCTACGGCACCGGTCTGGACGACCGCGGAACCGAAGTACTTGAATTGCCGGACGGCAGTTTGATTATTTCAGGTTATCAGGTAAATGTCAATGGCAAAGCCGATGTGGTTGTGCTCAAATTGGACAGCGAAGGCGCCCAGATCTGGTACAATACTTATGGCCAGGCGGAAGTAAGTGAAAAAGGCATGGGCATTACCCGTGCCCCTAATGGCGACCTGATTGTAGTTGCCGAAGCGCAGGAATCCATTTCAGACGACAAGGATATATACGTTGTTCGTATAAACAGCACGGACGGCGCAGCGATTTGGGACAACACGTACGGACTCACGAATACCGGCGGCAATCCCGGCGATGAATTGCCACGCGGCATCGTTTCCACGGCTGCCGGCGATCTGGTCATGACAGGATTCACCAGCTCCGTTACAGGTGGCGCGGGATTTATCATGAAGATTGACGGCAATGGCGGTGATACGCAGTTGTGGAACAAAACGTTCCCCAATGCCGATTTCAACGATATTGCCAATGGCGCCAACGGCAACCTGTTCCTCAGCGGCAATAAAAGCGTCAACGGTCTGGATGATGTGTATATCGTTCATACGGATGCAGCAGGTGAAGTCATCTGGGAACCCCGGATCGGCAAAGGTGGATTTGACGGCGCTATGGGCGTTGTGGCAACAGCCGACGGCGGTGCAGCCGTAGCGGGCCGCAGCGAACAATTTGTCGGCCCCACCGTGGAATCCAAAGTATACCTGGTAAAAACGGATGCCAACGGGCTTATTTTTACCAGTTACCTGGAAGGCCGTATTTTTAAAGACGCCAACCTGAACTGCATCAGAGACAATGGAGAAGACAATCAGGAAAACTGGATTGTAAAAGTGGAGAGCAGTGGATTCATCCGGTATGCAGTAGCCAAAACTGATGGTTCCTTCAAGATTGCAGTCGATACCGGCACCTACGATATTACCCTGATTACGCCGAATAACTACTGGAAAACCTGCGAAGACGCGATTACGGTTGATATTCCTGCATTTTATGATACGGTCATCACGGATATTCCGGTTCAGGTAAAATCTGCCTGCCCCCGCAATGAAGTGGATATTGCCACACCCATTTTGCGGCGCTGCGCTGAAAACACCTATACGGTTCGGTATTGCAATTCGGGTACGGTTACCTCCACCGGCACCTATGTGGAAGTCAAACTCGATCCGGAGTTTTCGGTAACGGGCGGCTCCATGATCGGGACGCCGATGGGCGATAACACCTATCGATACGATGTAGGCACCCTCCAGAATGGCAACTGCGGTAGTTTTTCAGTGACTGCTTTTCTGGGATGCGACAATACAGTGGCCGGCGCAACGCAATGCGTAACGGCACATATTTACCCCGATTCCTTCTGCAGCGTTCAAACCAGCAATTGGGATGGCGCCATTATCGTGGCACAAGCCGTTTGTGAGAATGATTCCGTAAGAATGATCCTGGCCAATATAGGCCCTGGGAATATGAGTAATCCGCTGGGATTTGTGATTGCGGAAGACGTGGTGATGCTGACGGAACCTGGCGATCCGAACTACCAGTTCCAGTTGATTTCAGGCGCCTCCCAAACTGTTTGGGATACCATCGCCAATGGCAAAACCTATCGCATCATCGCCGAACAAAGTCCGGGTTATCCCGGCCTGAACACCCCGACCGCTGCCGTGGAAGGTTGCCAGTCGGATACGAGTACGTTCCCCATTTCGATGGGTTTTTATACCATGTTTCCGGAAGGCGACGCCGACGCATTTATAGAGTCGGATTGCCAGCAAAATTTTGAAGCCGATTACAATCCAATATATTTAAAAAGAGGTCATCCCAAAGGTTACAACGAGGAACATTTCGTTACACCTGACACCGATTTAGAATTTTTAATCCAATTCCAGAATACCGGAACCGATGTAGTGCAGCAAGTGGTCATTACTGACACACTTTCTGCTGCACTCGACCCGGCGACTGTGTATCCGGGTGCTGCCAGCCATCCCTACCAATTTGACATCTACGGAGAAGGCGTTGTGCAGTTCACTTTATCCAATGTTAATCTTGCGCCAGGTAGCAGCGCGGGTGAGGGTTATGTCAAGTTTCGTGTAGCGCAGCGCTCCGGCCTGCCCTGCGAGACCCAGATTCTCAACAGCGCTGCTATCTCTTTTGACTTCGGCGCCCCCGAAATGTCTAATCAAACACTCCACACTGTCTGCGAATTTGACTCCTTTGTGATTGTCAAAAACAAAGAAATTTTCTTGCCGAACGCCGATTTACGCGTGTATCCCAATCCGGCAAGAGATGTGGTGAATTTTGAACTGTCAGGTGTAGAAGCCCGGCAATACACCTTACAGTTATACGATATCCAAGGCCGATTACTTGTGAATCAAATTTTTAATCAACCCACATTCCGATTATTTAGACCTCAGCTCCCGGCTGGAACCTTATTCTACTGGCTTGCCGCCGATGGCAAGCCAGTAGCCTCCGGGAAGCTACTCATCCGATGATTTAATCCCTGAACATTTCCGAATAAGAACTCGAGGCCATCCCACTGGATTACATTCATGAAACATAACCAAGAGCCTGCGATGCAAATGTGCGTCGCAGGCTTGTTTCATTTATACGCCGCGCCTGGTCTTCCCGTCAGAGCAATCCCACCAAACGCCTATTCTTGCTCATTTTAGCCTTCCGGAAAATATTTATGTTTTTTTCAGGCAACCTTTTATCCCTTTGTGGATATAAAAGGCAACAAGCAACGATAAACATGAATACCGGAAAAATAAACCTGTTGTTTCGATTAATGCTGCTGTTGCTGCTGCTCCTGGAAGGGTGCAGCAAGCAGGATCAGATCGAACTAATCGACCACCCACCGGTAGTTGTGCCAGATACCACGATCATAAATTATTACGGCAACCTGCTACTGGACAACAGCCCCATGCCGGCCGACACGATTTTTGCCCAGATACAATGGGGAGGAAATCCTTCCAACCCAAATGAAAACACTGGTTACGACCTGCAAGCCATGATCGGGCAATGGCCCTCTTTTTTATTGCGCTGGGATCCGAACAGCCCCTCCGAATCGCGCATTATGGCAGGCAACTACACCGGATGTTGTGCCTTGGCCATGAGTGACAGTGCCCGGGCCCAGGTATGGCAGTGGATTGTTGAAGGAAGCAACCCCGCCACTTCTCCGCAAATTGACCTTATCATCTCTTTTGAAACTTATGATGCCCACGATGTAACCGTCAATATCAGCGAGGTAATCGAATCCTACAGAATTGAAATCATTGGTACCGATACATTTTACATAGACAGGGCAAGGGTAAAACTCAGCGGCCTGATGCGAAACGACATGAACAACAACTACAAAGGTATTTCGGGGGAATTCATCTGTTATTTCGGCAGAGCCCATTAATACGAATCGGTCGTCCGCTTTCATGAAAGTCATCAGTATTTTTTCATCATTCAAGGAAAATGACCTGGGCAGCATCCTTGCCGGCTGTGTTCGTAAGAACGCGCAGGCACAGCGTCTGCTGTTCAACCGTTGCGCCCCCGGGATACTGACTACTTGCCGGCGATACGAAACCAAAGGGCTGGATGCGAAGGATATATTACAGGAAACTTTCATGGCTGTTTTTGAAAAAATCACACAATATAATCCCGAAAAAGCCGCCATTGAAACCTGGATCAACCGAATTGCCGTCAATACCGCCCTTAAAATGCTGCGCAAACAGCAGCCGGCATGGGTCGAACTGGATCGTTTACCCGAAATACCCGAAGCAACCGAACCGGAAGCGAATGAGTGGGATGAACTTACAGAAGAGCAGGTGCTGCAAATGATCCAGGAACTGCCGATAGGCTATCGAACCGTTTTTAACCTGTATGTCGTGGACGAGTTCAGCCATGCCGACATCGCCGAAACCCTTGGAATCAGTGTACAAACCTCCAAATCCCAGTTGTTCAAAGCAAAAGCCATGCTGCGGCAAAAACTGAACGCCAAAAAAAAAACAGTTAAAAGCATGCATTTCTGACATGAAAGAGGACTTCGACCATATTAAAAAGCGTTTGCGCGACTACGAGTCGCCCATCAACCTCGATGAGGCATGGGAGGCTATGCAGGAACTGCAACAAAAACGCCAGGTTAAATGGAAGCGCAAAAGCAGCGTGCTGTTGCTATTGCTGCTGATAGGTTCTTGCGGCGCCTGCTGGTTGTTGGAAAAACGCGCCGGCCAATCTTTGGAATCGCCTGTCCGGGAAGACGTATCAGCGATTGCCCCTTTGCAAACAAACCAGTCTGTTGCAACAACCAGAATCAGCACCAGCCATTCCGCCGGTAATACGATTGAAAATGCGACTTTAACCCGAACAGAAAAACACCCTGTAATATACACGCCATTAACTTCCCAACAATCCCCGGAAACGGGCAATTCCTCTCCTATTCAAACGCTAACCCTTCTGAACCAACCCACAGGTTCCAATGACAACACACAAAAAACAAACATTTTAAACAACAGCGCGTTGGGCATTTCCTTGCCTGCGGCAACACCGTCCCTCGCACCTGAATGGTCGCATATTTCCGGCGGTACATCATCGGCGGTGATGCCCGAAAACGGCAGTGATAATTCAGGTAATGGCCCGCAACAGAGCAAGGCGGGAAATGACTCAACCCGCGCCCTGGCCACTTCGCCGCCGCCGTACATTCGGCAGCAATCGGTGTGGATGGATGTTTTACCGGAAAAAGTATTCGCTATGGCGGTAAGGCCGTCCCGGACACCGTTGATGTTGCCAGTGGTACAAATTGGTTTGTCGACCGCCCGGCCTGCCCGAAAAACGCCGATGCGCAAATCGCTGTACCTGGGTTGTGGCGCTGTACTGGCACAACAGCAATTTAAAGCCAGAACAATTGAACAGACTGAATATGCCCTCCTGCGATCTATATCAGAAGCCACTCTGCCTGGCCTGAGCACCGACCTGGGTATTGCGCTGGAAGTGTCGCAGCGCAACTATGTGGATGTAGCCCTGCGGTATGACATGTGGTATGATCAATTTGAGTATCAGTATGAACAAGCAAAAGAATACAACCTGACCAATGTACTGCTCGGCGTGGTGCAATACGAGCCGATCGGTACAGAAGTAAGGGTGTATGGAGACACCGTGATTTCCGGCACACAAACTGTAAAAGGAACCTACTTCAACCGATACACGGCCGCCGATCTGCGGCTGGCATTCGGACATTCGCTCTGGGAAGGTCATCGTTTCAGCCTGGACCTGACAGCGGGTATGAGCGCCAATATTTACAAAAAAATACAAGGGCATATTGCAGACTCCGGGCCGGCCAACGGTGTGACGGACCTGCAATACATGCCATACAAACAAACCCTGGGCCTGGGCGTGTATGCCGATCTTCGACTGAATTACCAGCTGATATCCTGGCTGGATATCCAACTCAGGCCTTCAACCATATTCGGCCTGAGCGATGCCTTGCAAAGCGGCGCGCCCACCAGCGCCCATTTCAGGCGAACATCGCTTCAACTGGGCTTACGCACCCGTTTCTGACGCATAAAACGAACATAATAGGGATGTTGCCTGTCGGCGACCGGCCCATGTTATGCCCTCTCTTTACAGCAGTTTTTTCAAATTCTTGCGAAGTGTTTAGTGTTTCGTAAAAAATTGACGATCAACCAAATCCTATACACTAAGTAACGCTTAAAAAACAAGTTTACGATTTGACTAACCCCCGCGCTTTAGCCGGGGGAAATGAACGAGACAAACACAGATGGGTTTTAACCCAAAATGAGTGTTCTGGGGTTAAAACCCCGTTAGGTCTGGTTGCTTCGAATCCCCCGGCTAAAGCGCGGGGGTTAGTCAAATCGTGAACTTGTTTTTTTAGCGTTACTAAACACAATAAAATAAACACTTTTCTCAAATTTATACACAAAAACGACTACACCATGCTCAAACAGTTTTTCTTCATCACTTTGCTGCTTTGCCTGGGCGCAAATCATTCAGCAGCCCAGCCGGTAAACCCCTGTGATCCGGCTTCCGTTGCCCAATTTCAAAACGACCTGATCGCACAAGGGTTCGACTGCCTGCAAAATGCCGGACCGTTCGAATGTATCGACGACGTATTCGAATATGCCTTTGAAAACTGCCCGCCTCCCATCGATACGGTAGGCAATAATCCTTGCACGCCCGAAGCCGTTGCACAGGTAGAAAGCGATCTGCTGGCACAAGGCTTTATCTGCCTGGAAGATGCCGGCCCATTCGCTTGTGTGGATGATGTGATCAATTTTGTGTTGGCCAACTGCCCAGACCCCAACGGCGGCAACGGCGGCAACCCTTGCGATCCGGCTGTAGTCGGCCAGTTGCAGGCGGAACTGATTGCGCAAGGTTTTGCATGCCTGGAGGGCGCAGGGCCTTTCGAATGTGTCAATAATGTATTCGATTATGCTTTCGCTAACTGCCCGACGCCGATTGATACAACTGGGTATAACCCCTGCGATCCGGCGCAAGTGGCACAGGCGCAAAACGACCTGATTGCGCAGGGTTTCGACTGCCTCGTCAATGCCGGACCGTTTGCCTGCGTTCATGACGTATTCGACTATGCCTTTGCCAACTGTGAGCCACCAATCGATACCAGCGCCTGCGATCCGGTATTGGTAGGACAGGTGCAAGCCGATCTGATTGCACAGGGTTTTGTATGTCTGGAAGGCGCAGGTCCGTTTATTTGTATAGACGACGTATTCGAATATGCCTTTGAAATCTGCCCGCCACCCATCGATACCACGGGCGGCGGCCAATGTACTCCTACAGCCGTTCAGCAAACTATCGACGACCTGGTAGCGCAGGGCTACGATTGTGTGGCAAATGCGGGTCCGTTCTACTGCGTGCATGAGGTGGTGTGCTACGCCATGGACAACTGCCCACTGGAAGTGGATACTACGTTTGTAGATATCCCGCAATGCCTGCTGGATTTGCCGGCCGACATCCTGACTTTCCAGCAGTTTCTGCAACACATCGTTCAAAACTGCGATTCCGAATTTACAGCAACCATTCCTGCCTGCTGGCTCACGGCGCCAACTTTCGAAACGGATGAAGAATTCCTGCAATGGATCACTGAAAACTGCGGTTTCGACAGTCTGATCATCGGAGAAGCCGGTGTGCTGGCCAATCGTTTCTTCAACACACAAGGCACTACAGTTACTTATCAGCCTGCCGGTATGCTTGATTTGCAAGTGAGTCCCAACCCTGCCGGCGCCACGGTTACAGTGGGCCTGAAAAACGGCGAACTCAGCCGTATTGAACTGTACGACCTTAATGGACGCCGCCTTATGATGCAGGAAAATGCATCGGGTAGCCAGACTACGCTCAACCTCAGTCAACTGCCGGCAGGCATGTATCTCCTGCGCGTTCAGGACGGCAACAAAGGTATCGCCACCCGCCGTATAATAAAAGAATAAGGCAAACTGCTAAGGGAAACAAAAACCCGTTGTTTTACATAGTTCCGCTGCTTCGATGATGCGAAGCAGCGGATTTTTTGTTTGGCAGGTGTTCCTACTTTTCCGACTTGCCCGCGCCCAACGCCGCGGCAGTGTCTTTTTCGAACAAACGTATAACATGATGTTTTTGTGCTTCTCAAAACAAGCCATCTGCTAATGTTTTGATAAGTTTAGGCATAAAGAAAGCGAGTCTGTTCCAATCCCTGGAACAGACTCGCTTTTGTGTATCGTGCTATTAATGAGGTAACTTCAAAAAGTAATTTTTGTATAATTCAAAGAAAAGGACTCCGTTGGAATACCGCTGCTGCTGGCGGAAGTCTGGTAGCTCGAAATCAGAACATTTTCCAATTTGATTTCCATATAATCCCCGCCACTTTTTCTGACGTGCAGCACGGCTTTTTTGATGTGTTGCCCCTGTGCGCAGAAAAGCGCAAGTTTAGCAGAAGATTTGCGGGTAGTCTTGCGAACGATTTGAATCGTTTGAGTTGCACGATTCAATGAATACGAATCTATATCGATCCATTGTTTGTGTTTGTCGTCTGTGGACTCTCCGTCGATACCTTCGAGTTTCAGGAAATAATCTACTGCGGCCTCAGGCGCTTCCGGTGCAACAGCAGGGAGTGTGAAAGAACTGGCAACGATGACCAGCAGGAATGCGAAAAAAGGAAACAGAATTTTCATTGTTGTTAAATTGGAATGGTTGGTTAAAAATTTGAAATCTGTATACCTGTGTCTGCGTTGGAAAAGATGTACCCACATTTTTGTAATTTTTTTCAACGGGTATATTGACGGGGTGACTTGAAGTCACCCCGTCAATATATTGCTGGTGCGAAGTGAGGCGGTGACTTCAAGTCACCGCCTCACTGGGAAGGTTCGCCAAAAAGAAACGAGTCTGCCCCAAACCAATGGAACAGACTCGCTTCGTATAGTGACGGGGTGACTTCAAGTCACCCCGTCACTGGGTTCAATACCAACCCTTACTTCTTCTCCCCGATCGGAGCCACCTGCTGCGATAAAGCATCCGGCGCTTTCTGCTCCATTTTCAGTTCAGGTTTTTTCATATTGGAACCCTGGTTGCTGCTCATGTGACCGCCCAGGATCGGCGCAATCGTCAGGCCGACGAGGCAGGTCAGTTTGATCAGGATGTTCATGGATGGACCGGATGTATCTTTGAACGGGTCGCCTACGGTATCGCCGGTAACAGCCGCTTTGTGCGGATCAGAGCCTTTGTAGAACATCTGGCCGTTGATCTCCACACCTTTTTCGAAGGATTTTTTTGCGTTGTCCCAGGCGCCGCCGGCATTGGACTGGAAAATAGCCCACATGACACCGCTCACGGTTACGCCGGCCATATAGCCGCCCAATGCTTCAGGTCCCATGAGGAAACCCACAGCAATCGGGGTGATGATGGTAATGAGGCCCGGAGGCATCATTTCGCGCAGGGCAGCGCGGGTCGA
>JALHMA010000085.1:12127-18072 GCA_022844265.1 Saprospiraceae bacterium
CGTACGATGTTCAGGATCGGTTTTTTACCCAATCCGGTATAGTATTCGGTAATAGCGGAAATCAGGGCGCCTACAACGAGGCCCACAATCATTGCGCTGAATACATTGGTGCTGCTTACGATGACAGCGCCCTGGCCGAAGAAAACCATAGTCATCTGTTCCGGCAGCATCCACTGTGTGAGTGGATAACAAACAACACCCGTGAGGATGATACTCGCCCAGTTGCCGCGGTTCAGTGCGCCTTGTACGGTGTCGGAGTTTACTTCCGCGTTATCTTTTACACGCACCAGCCACATGCCGATGATAGACAACAGGATGCCGATACCTGCAATGAGTACAGGCAGCAAAATCGGACCGATCCCGCCGAATGCATCGTCGATGCCACCGGAATCGCGGATCACAGAGTTCCCGAGCACCATGGTAGCCAAAACAGTAGCCACATAAGAACCGAACAGGTCGGCGCCCATACCGGCTACGTCGCCTACGTTATCGCCTACGTTATCGGCAATCGTGGCAGGGTTACGCGGATCGTCTTCCGGGATACCTGCTTCCACTTTACCCACGAGGTCGGCGCCTACGTCGGCAGCTTTGGTATAAATACCGCCGCCTACACGGGCAAACAAAGCGATGGATTCAGCGCCCAGCGAGAAACCCGCCAGTACTTCCAGTACGCGTGACATTTTCTCATAACCGTCCGGGCCATACATACCACCCATAAAAAAGTTGTAGAACAGTGCAAACAACAGGCTGAGGCCCAATACGGCCAGACCTGCTACGCCAAGGCCCATGACCGAGCCGCCGTTGAAAGAAACTTTCAGGGCTTGTGCCAGACTGGTACGGGCGGCCTGCGTGGTGCGCACATTGGCTTTGGTAGCAATGCGCATACCCATGAAACCTGCCAGTACGGAGAACAGCGCTCCAACTACAAAAGCAAAAACGATCAGTGGGTGACTGGTTTCCACCTGTGTGCCCAGCCAGCCTAATAGTACGGCTGCAATCAGCACAAAAATGGATAATACGCGGTATTCGGCTTTTAGAAAAGCCATGGCGCCATCAGCGATATTTTTGGCAATGCCCTGCATTTTTTCATCACCGGCATCCTGTTTGGTCACCCAGCCTTGCAGAATGAACATATACAACAGGCCGATAACTCCAAAAAACGGAAGTATGTAAATAAGAGAACTCATCCGTTAAGTTTTGTTTTGACGTGAAAGTTAGAATAATTTGGTATCCGAAATTGGCCATTTCCCAAAAAGTATGCGGCCAAAACGGCGGCAAAAGTACAGAATTTTATTTCCCGGCATAGTTTCCTGCGTGCATTAAGTAAAAGAGCAACATGTCAAAAGGTAAAAGTTTACGTTTTATTCATCCGCTATACCCAACTTTGTGCGATCATTCAACCGTTAACCTATATTATATGCCATACAAAGCACTTTTATTTATCGCAACATTATGTTTCCCTATTTCAGGTTTCGCCCAAAATAACGCACCGGCACAACCCAAATTGATTGTAGGTATTGTGGTGGATCAGATGCGCTACGATTTCCTGTATCGCTACCAGTCTAAATATGTGCCCGGCGGCTTCAAACGCCTCTTATCAGAGGGTTTTTCCTGTGAAAACACCAAATACAACTTTACTCCAACCTATACTGCGCCCGGCCATGCTGCCATTTACACCGGCACAACACCTTCCGTCAACGGTATTATCGGCAATGACTGGTGGGACCCGGAATGGGGCGAACACCGCTATGTGACAACTGATAAACGGTATAAAACGGTCGGAAGCCCCACCGAAAAAGTCGGCCAGCACTCGCCTACTGTGATGCTGTCCACCACCATTACGGATGAGTTGCGCTTGTCCAATAATTTTCGATCTAAAGTTGTAGGCGTATGCCTGAAAGACCGGGCTAGTATCCTCCCTGCCGGACATATCCCGAATGCCTGCTACTGGTTTGATGACGCCACCGGTAACTGGATCACCTCAACCTACTACCCCGATTCCATGGGGTTACCTGCCTGGGTGCAGGATTTTAATGACCGCCGACTGCCGGAGCGCTACCTCTCCAAACCCTGGGCTACTGACTCGACCTTGCGCTACGACGAGAGTTTTGCAGGATGGGAGAAATACAACAAAGGGAAATATGGCAATTTTCCTGGCAATATGCCTTACAACATGCCCGAATTGCGCAAAGCCCAGGGCTTTGGTGTGCTGCGCTTTACTCCGATCGGCAATACACTCACCCTGGATTTTGCGCTTGAATCCATTGATAAAATGGGGCTGGGCCTGGACGATGCCCCCGACTTTCTCTGCCTTAGTTTTTCCAGCACCGACTACTGCGCCCACCAGTTCGGTATACACGGCGAAGAAATGGAAGACGTGTACCTGCAGCTCGACCGCGACATCGCTCGCATGATGGACTACCTGGATAAAAAATTCGGTAAAAACAATGTGCTCGTTTTTCTGACTGCCGATCACGGCGGCGCGGAAACGCCCGTACACATGCAGGACCTGCGTATCCCTGCCGGCGTTTTTGAAGAAAGTAAACTGGAAGCAACGCTTGAAAATTTGCTCGCAGCCCAACTTGGCATGCCCGGCGATTTTATTCACGAGGTGGGCAACCAGCAAATCTGGCTCAACTGGGAAGCCCTCAATGATCTGGATATGAACCCCGATGAAGTAGCCCATATCGCAATCGACTATCTGCGGGCGCAAAAAGGCGTATACGATGCCTTCACCCGCGACGAACTCACGTCTTTCCCACTTGAATTTCCTTTTGCTGCCGAAACCCGCCGGGGTACCCACCCCCGTCGATCCGGCGACATTATGTTCCAACTCGACCCGGCCTGGCATGCCGACGACAAAGCCTTCAAACTCGGAGGTACTACACACGGTTCGCCGTATGCCTACGACACCCATGTACCCCTGATCTGGCACGGCTGGAAAGTGCCGCAAGGCCGCAGCTACGCGCCTGTTAGTATCACGGACATTGCGCCGACGCTATCGGCTATGTTGCGCATTGCGCAGCCGAACGGGACAACGGGGCAGGTGATCGAGCCTCTGATTATTCGTTATTAGTTATCGGTTATTAGTTATTAGTGTGGAAACGCTTGGCTAAATTATCGACTTAAGCCAAGCGTTTCCACACTAATAACTAATAATTGATAACCAATAACTAAAAGCAGATAGCGCATTACTGAGCGGATTTAATGCCCAATTCTACCAGCAATTGATTGAAAGGTACTTTCCGAATTGTGGATAACGCCAGCATCCATTTTAAACGCTCCGCGTGCATGATTTCGATTCTGTTCACCAGTCGGACCAGTTCTTCGTGCTCTTTTTGCGTGAGTTTTTCAGCCTGCCTGCGTTTATCAAGGATATGAAAACGCTCCAGTTCTTTTTGAGAAACAATGGAAGTATTGATTTTTACCAATAAATCGTCTTCCGTAAGACTGGGCGATTGCTGTCCACTTGCATCGGAAATACCACTCGAAAGCACCTGTGCTACATATTTTTCCAATGAAACACCCTGCCGTGCGGCTTTGTCGCGCAGCTGTTGTTCTATGGAAAATGGCAATTGAATGGTTAGAGACATATTGTGGAACTGAAAAAAGACATATAAAAATACGTTATTTTGGCTAAGAATCAAGGCTGGCAGGGAAGTTTTGTAAAAATTTGAGATTCCTCGATACCAGGCGAGCGTCTCATTCGCCTTTAATTCCGCCGCACAATATGCTTCATCAATCTCCGCTCCGCCCGTTCAAAACGCATCGTTTCCAGGTTACCGTCGCCGAAAAAATCGAAACGCACCATATTATACTGGTCGGGAAATACATCCAGTAAAATCTGGTTGCTCAGGTCTATGTCGTAAACTGAAGCAGGTGTAAATGAAGCAGCATCAAACTCCACGATCAACACCACATCGTCGATGGACGAGGCTGTGTGGCGCAACTGAATCTGCTGCCGGTTGATGTGGAGGTCAAACTGTTTTATGACAAAATCCGTCAGCAGGCGATTGTTCGCTGTCGTGATTTGGGTGAGGTCCAGGTCGCGCCCGGTTTGTTGTTCAAGGGCGCGTTCCAGATCATCCCAGAAGAACCGGAAAGCCAGGTGGAGTCGGCCTGTTTCGGGCTGGTATTTCGCGTGGCAGACGCACATTTTCAAAGGGTGCACCGGCCGCATGGACAGCAGAAACAACAGGCCCAACAAAAAAGTGAACTGTTTCATAGGCCTGTTATTGTTTGACAACAGTGGCCCGCAAACGCGCGCGGCCTTCCGTTTCTACTTCCAGAAAATAGGCGCCCGGTGGAAGCGTACCCAGATCCGCTTCGTTATTTTGAAGTGTTTTCAACAGAACAAGTTGATTATCAGCATTGTATGCCCGCAGGGTCGCGCCGCCCAGCATTTCATCCGTTATAAACCGCAAAATGCCGCCGGTCGGATTGGGCGCTACACGAATGCTGCGCACTTTGCCTGCTTCGTAGGCGCTTACGCCCTCGTCGACTACCACAGTAACGGACGGCGACAGGCTTTGCGCGCCGATGTTATCCGAAGCCCGCGCGTGCAGGGTATAGGTTCCCGCCGGTACGTTTTCCCAGGTAAACGTGAAGGGCGCTCCGTCCGTATCTTCAAACAGTTTTTGCGTGCCGTTAAAAAACTCGACTACGCCGACGGTACCGTCTGCATCCTGGGCTTCAGCCGTAATCGTGATACTGGCAGGAGAGATATAAGTAGCGTTGTTGAGCGGTTCGATAATACTCACGCCCGGGGCGAGGTTGCTTTGTTCGAGGAATAGTTGTTGCACTTCGGCATCGGGAAGCGCTCGGGCCCAGATGATAATTTCATCCAGAGCGCCGTCGTGCAGCCAGTTTTCGTCCTGATCCACATAAGATCCGATGCCAAACCAGTCGCTCGCCAGCCCGGCATACGCGATGTCGCCGTTTTGAGCCTGACTGGTTGCCTTCAGTTCACCGTTGACAAAAAGTTTCATGGCAGCCCCGTTGTAGGTAGCCGTGAGGTAGTACCATTCGCCGAGGTTAAAGTTTTCTGTATCGGTCAGATAAGTCATGGTACCCGTATTGGCCGATGCAATGGCGAACGAAAACCTCTGGGAGCGGGTACCCAGCACCCAGCCCCTTTCGTAAGAGCCGTTATCCTGCAGGCACCCGACAAATCCGCCCCAGGTATCGGCGGCATTTACTTTTACCCACCCGCTGACGGTAATTTGTGCGGTTGGCAGGCCTTCGCTTGCCGTTGCGCCCGTCCGAACCGGAATGGATTGTGTGTTGTTGAACGCCGCCACCTGTCCGCGCACGGGTTCGTCTTCCGGGAACGCAACGCCCGTAGCAGGCACTGTTCCGTTGAAACCATGACCGGTAGCATCGTAGGCGTCGCCGTTGAAATGCCACCAGGCGATGGGTTCGAGGGGCAAAGGTGTATTGCCGTTTTGGGCATAAAAAGCGAGCGGCGCGCTCCAGGGACTCCATTCGAGGTTTTGGTCGCGATAACGCACCCGCAGCCAGTTTTTCCCGGCAAAAACCTGCGTGGAATCTATGCTCAACCGGAAAATATTGACCCCGGCCATTTGGTCGATCGGGGAAAAATACGCCGCGCTTTCGATCTGGAAAAAATCTTCAAAATCGCGTTTGACATTGAGCAGCAACTCGTTTTCAAAATCGCCGGAAGCGCCGGCCAGTTCAAATTCTGTGGCATTGTAAGCTTCGCCCGCCTGGGAGAAATACGCGGAACCTTCAAAAGTATAGGGCAAAGTCAGCAGCGTATCGGCAAGGGGCAGTACCGTGGGCTGCGCAGGGCCTTTTTTACCGAAATAGCGGTGAAAGCGATCAATCAGTACATTATCCAGCACATAATCGTTGTTGCCGATGGAATAACACTCCACGTCCATCGTTTCGGCTTCGAGGTCGATGTCCATGATCTGGTACGTCCA
>JALHMA010000086.1 GCA_022844265.1 Saprospiraceae bacterium
AATTGTACCGCGAAGATGAAATGGCAAAACAGGCGCAGCGCATCCTGTTTTGCGACACGGATTTGATCGTCACACAGGTCTGGAGCGAAATTTATTTTAAGGGCGTCTGTCAGCCCTGGATCATCTGGGCCGCGCAGCAGCGGCATTACGATCATTTCCTGTTGCTGGCGCCCGATATTCCCTGGGTCAACGATGGCCTGCGGGAATACGAAGGGCAGCGGGAATGGATGTTTAATCGCCTGCAGGAAGTGCTGGAAAGCCGCCAACTGCCGTTCACGATTATTCGCGGCGCTTTTGAAGAAAGAACCCGGAAAGCGGTGGAAGTGGTGGAGGGATTGTTGTAAGCAAAAGGTCAAAGAGGTGTAATTTTACCACATAGGCACATAGATTTTACACATAGAACACATAGCGTAGAGTACTCTAAAAACTATGTGTTCTATGTGTAAAATCTATGTGCCTATGTGGTAAAGAAAATCAATCGTCTTCGCTATATCGTCACTCAGCACCCGGTCTTCCGCCAGACGCGGCACTACTGACCGGTAGGCACTTCGGGCTTTTTCAATGGCCGGCGATGAGCGCAGGGGCCTGCGGAAATCGAGGGCCTGCATCGCTACCATCCACTCGATGGCCAGCAGGCGTTCGAGGTTCAGCACCACCCGGCGGGCTTTGGTAGCGGCATTGGCAGCCATGCTCACATGGTCCTCCTGCCCGTTGCAGCTGACGATACTATCTACCGAAGCCGGCGTACACAGGGTTTTATTCTGGTTGACGATAGACGCTGCCGTGTATTGTGCGATCATCATGCCCGAATGCAGTCCCGGATTGTCGGTGAGAAAAGCAGGCAGCCCGCGTTGACCGCCCATGAGTTGATACACCCGGCGTTCGGAAATGCTGCCCCATTCAGCGAGCGCGATGGCCATATAATCGAGCGGCAGCGCCAGCGGTTGTGCATGAAAATTGCCGCCGGACAGGATCAGGTCGTCTTCCGGGAAAATATTCGGATTGTCGGTCACGGAATTGATCTCGGTAGTCAGCATGGATTCCACATGCGCCAGGGCGTCGCGGCTGGCGCCATGCACCTGCGGGACGCAACGAAAAGCGTAGGGGTCCTGCACACTGGTTTTTTCCGACACAGATATTTCACTGTCTTTCAGCAGGTTGTGTATTTTCTCAGCTGTTGCTATCTGTCCTGCATGGGGACGCAACTGGTGGATATGCGGATCGAGCGGCGACAGGCGACAGTTGAAAGCATCGAAACCGAGTGCTGCATTGAAGTCGGCGATATCAGCCAGTCGGCGGCTTTCCAGCAGGCACCATACCGCGTAGGCCGCCGAAAACTGGGTGCCATTCAGCAGGGCAAGCGCCTCTTTGGCCTTGAAACGCAGCGGTTCCCAGCCTTTCATTTTCAGCACAATATCGGAGCGCTGGCGGCGGCCCTCGTGCCATACTTCGCCCAGGCCGATCAGCGGCAGGCTCATGTGCGCCAACGGGGCCAGGTCGCCGGAAGCGCCCAGCGAACCCAGTTCAAAAATGACGGGCAATACACCGGCATTGTAAAAATCGATGAGCCGCTGCACTAATGTTTCCCGCACGGCGCTGTGTCCGTAGGAAAGGCTCTGGATTTTCAGCAACAGCATGATACGCACCACTTCCGGCGGCACGGCATCGCCGGTGCCGGCGGCATGGCTCACCACCAAATTGTGTTGCAGTTGTTCGATATCGGCATCTGAAATACGGATATCGCAGAGCGAACCGAAGCCGGTATTGATTCCGTAAAAAAGTTCGTCCGAGTCGGCGAGTTTTTTGTCCAGGTAATCGCGGCATTGCCGGATACGGCGGACAGATTCATTGGACAGCTGCAATGGGCTGCGATCGGCTAATATTTCACCGATTTTTTCTAAAGTCAGGGTGGCGGGACTAATCAGGTGCACGGGTCAGAGAATTTGGTTAGGCTTTGATTTCGGGCCGCAAAGGTATAGTTTCCCGTTAAAATTGATTAAAAACCGGTTAAACACTGGTTAAGGTTCGCGTGTGGTTTTTCATATTTACCTGAATAAACCCTTGAAAATGAGCACGTTGGTTTTTATTTACCAAATTTTGTTAAAACAGGCAAGCAACTTCCCGGTATCAACTTACGTCAGAAAGCCGTGTTGAAGTAGTGAAATACCCTACTTTTGAGCGCAAAATGAGTGCAACAGATTAACCACTACACAAATCAATATTACTAAGCCATGATTAAAAAAATCATTTCGACCACCCTGTTTGCTTTCGTTCTGACGGCCTTTGCCTTTGCACAACGTATTGCTTTTGTGGATGTTACGGCCATTTTAGAAAGCCTCCCGGAATACCAGAAAGCACAGGAACAATTGGATAAAGTCGCCACACAATGGCGGCAGGAAATCGCACAGGAGCAAGACCAGGTGAAAGGCATGTACAGCAAATACCAGGCAGAACAGGTGCTGTTGAGCGAAGAGATGAAAAAACAACGCGAAGAGGAAATCATGAACAAGGAAAAAACCGTTCGGGAAAATCAACGCCTGAAATTCGGCCCGGAAGGCGCTTTGTTCAAAAAACGCGAAGAACTCACCAAACCGATTCAGGACAAGGTGTATGCTGCTATCCAGAAGTTTGCAGAAGACAAAGGTTTTGAATTTATCTTTGAAAAAGGCAGCGCTTCAGGTATGATCTACGCCGACAAACGCAACGACAAAACAGAAGACATTAAAACCATTTTGAAAAGAGGTTAATAAGCATCCGGCGGAAAGTGTTACTTTTGCCGATTCTTTTTTCACACCGTTAACGCAACAATGAAGAAAACGCTCCTATTCACCTTTGGCCTGGTTCTTTTGATGACCGCCACTGGTTTTTCCCAAAAATTCGGCTACTGCAATTCTGCCGTCGTGCTCACCCTGTTACCAGAAGTGAAAGCTGCCGATAGCGACCTGAAAGCATTCCAGACACAACTGACCAAACGCGGCCAGGAAATGGTTAAATCCTTGCAGGAAAAGGACGCAGAACTGAAACGCAAACAGGAACAGGGTACTATTTCACCGAAAGAACTGGAAACGCAGACTGCCAAACTCAAAGAAGAGGAAGCAAAAATCGGCGCATACGAACAGGAAGTGATGCAGAAACTGACGCAAAAACGCGAAGAACTGTTCAAGCCGATCTTTGAACGTTTTAATAATGCCATGAATGAAGTGGCCAAAGAAAAAGGGTTTTCACTGGTGTTCGACAGCAATACGCAGGTCGTACTCTATGCCGATGAATCCCTGGACGTGACACCATTGGTTAAAACCAAATTGGGCATCACCAACTAAGTATTTGGCCAAACTACAATACGATTGATCCCGAATTTTCCCTGTGTGGAAAATTCGGGATTTTTTTTTGGTAGCGGCGGCTTTAGCCGCAGTTTGCCTAAAAAACATGTGCGGGGTAGTAAGACCCGTGGACGGCGGTAACATCTGTGCGCGGGTCTTACTACCGTTTAGCCACTCACGGGAGTTGCGCTTGGTCAAAAGACACAAGCGCGGCGGCGGGGCATCGAGCGCAGGGTAAGCAAAGACCGAGCGAGGCGGAAAAAATGCCCGGGAATCCGGGCGGCCACAAGGGCCGCCCCTACAAAATCGGTCTTTTTGATCTGCAATTTGCCAGGTTTTTATGTTTCTGTCGTAGGGGCGACCCTTGTGGTCGCCCGCAATTCAAAGGTTCCAGACACCAGTGGGCCATGCCACCCACGACTTCGCACTGTCGACTTCGGACTTCGGACTGTCGGCTTCGCACTATTTCAACGTCCGCTCCAGCCAGCCGAAAAACTCGCGCTGCCACAACAGGCTGTTCTGCGGTTTGCTCATCCAGTGGCCTTCATCCGGGAAACTGAGCATCCGAGACGGAATGCCGCGCAATTGCGCCGCCTGAAAAGCCTGCATACCTTCGCTGAAAGGCACCCTAAAATCCAGTTCATTGTGCATCACCAGGATCGGGGTATCCCAGTTCTGAACAAAGCGATGCGGACTGTCGGTCTGATACATTTTGGGAATGGGCGTTTGCCAGTACGCGCCTTCAAAATCGTGGTGTGGAAACCAGACTTCCTCCGTTGTCCCATAAAAACTTTCCAGGTTGAACAAGCCGCAGTGCGATATAAAGGTTTTGAATCTTTTCTGGTGGTTACCGGCCAGCCAGTACACGGCATATCCGCCGAAACTGGCGCCGACTGCACCCATTTTGTTAGCATCTACAAAAGGTTCGCGGGCAATGGCGTCCGTGGCCGACAGGTAGTCTTTCATGGCGTCGCCCCATTTGCCGATGATGGCGTCGTTCCAGGCCTGACCCGAACCGGGCATACCCCGTCGACAAGGGGCTACTACCACATAACCCTGCGCGGCCATCAGCGACAGGTTCCAGCGATAGGAGAAAAACTGACTCAAATTAGATTGTGGTCCGCCCTGGCAATACACCAGCGCCGGGTATTTCTTTTTCGGATCAAAATCGGGTGGAAACACCACCCACACATTCATGTTTTTGCCATCAAAAGTTTTTACCGTCCGGCGTTCCACCTTGCTTTTTTGAAGGTTTTTCCAGGGATCATCGGTGACAAAAGTCAGTTGCCGCATAGCGCCTGTGGCCGGATTAACGGCGAATATTTCTGCAGGCGCCGTCATGGACACCCGGGATACAATCAATTCATTTTCAGTCACTTTTAAAGCGGTAATATCATGCTGCCCCGTGGTGATGCGCCGCATCTTCTTATCTGCTAACCGAAGTTCATACACCTGGTAGGTGAAATCTTCGGAACTCAGAAAATAGACGGTTTTGCTGTCGGCAGACCAGACCGGGTGGTTGACTTCAAAATCCCAACCTGCGGACAGTTCTACGGTCTGTTGCGTAGTCAAATCGAGCATCATCAATCGGGAGCGATCGGCTTCGTAGCCTGCTTTGGCAAGGCTGGTCCACAACAAATAACGGCCATCTGGTGAAAAAACGGGGTCGCGGTCATAACCCATGTTCAGCTCTGTAAAGTTCAGGGTCTTGCCCGAAGCGATTTCGAAGGCATACAAATCGCTGTTGGTGCTTTTGGCCTCCGCACTGCCGTTCTGTTTCCGGCAGGTGTAAACGATCCAGCGACTATCCGGACTCCAGGTAATTTGTTCCATACCGCCGTCTGGTGTGAGCGGGCTGTCAAATCGCTCCTCCCGCTGGATATTGACAGGTTTACCAACCAAAACTCCATCTTTATAATCCACATAAAACACGTTGCTGTAAGCGTAATCGTGCCAACTCTTCCAGTGCCGGTAAAACAAGCCATCCGAAATGCGCCCACTGGCGAGTGGCAGATCCGGGTAGCGGTCTGTGGTATTGGGATCTAATTTTACATCCTTTGTGAACAGTACAGACTGCCCGTTGGGAGCATAGTGAAAACCGTTGATTTCGAGATCGCTTATCGGCCCCGACATGGCATTTCCGGTAGTTTTCACTTCGTACAATTTGCCATTGCGCAGGAAACCTACTTTTTGCCCATCCGGGTGAAATTCGCCGTCTGTGCTGGTTTCATCAGGGTCCGTAATGGCGCGAAATCCGCCGCTTTGAATCTCCATCAGGTACAATACCCTGCTGCTTTTGTTGGTCTGCACATCGTAGCGCTGCACGCCATACAAGGCATATTTTCCATCCGGGGAGACATCATCGAGTGCCACGCGGCCGATTTTCCACAGTAATTCAGGCGTAAGTACCTGTTGCTGCGCACCTGTATGAAGGGGTAATAATAACATGAGTACAAAGAGGAGTGAATACGTTCTGGACATGAGTTATAACATTGTTTTAGGTGTTTGGTGTATGGTGTTTAGTGTTTCGGGCACTCCGCCTAAGCCACTCACTGTTGCCGGAAGCGAAGAACCCGAAACACTAAACACCAAACACCAAACACTAATTTACCTTACATTCGCCCGGCAAAAATGCACCTAATTTTTATCCGCCCATGAATAAATATCTGACTGAGTTTATCGGAACATTTTTTCTGTCTCTGACGGCTATTTTGGCCACTTCGGGAAATTACAGCGCCCTGGCGCCATTAGCCATCGGGGCTATGCTGGTGGGGCTGACTGGTATCGGCTGGGACATTTCGGGGGCGCACTACAATCCGGTGGTGTCGCTGGCGCTGCTGATACGCGGGAAAATGGAACGCGGGAATATCCTGTATTACCTTGCGGCACAAGGGCTGGGCGCTGTGTTCGCGGGCAGTATTGCTGTTTTTCTAATGCAGAGCAGCCTGGAGTCCATCCCGGAGATCGAACCTCGTCAAAATGCGGGATTACCGGCTACGATTGCAGAATTTCTGGGTGCTTTGGCCTGGTCAACAGCTGTGCTCAGCGCCGTACTTAAAAATGAAAATGCCACCCGCAGCAGCCTGCTGATCGGCATGATCGTACTGGGGCTGGGGATTGCACTCCGCGATATCAGCGGCGCACTGTTCAACCCTGCCATAGCCATTGCCTATATGATTTCAGGCATGGCTTTCTGGAGCGATCTTCCTTTGTACGTGATCGGGCCGCTGCTCGGCGCCGGTGCTGCGGCTTCTGTTTTTTACCTGGCGGACAAAGCGCAGCAGGAGGAATTTAAAATTTGATAACCTGTACCGCTTTTTGTCCCTCCAGGTAAACCCGGATAATACGGGCGGCATCGGGGTCTCGTATCAAAGGCGGGGAAAGCGCTTCGAGTAAATCCTCTGCGCTGATAAAACCGTCCTGGTGATCCACAAAACCATAGCCGATATAGGCGCCGTTTTGTACCCCTACAACCGCTTTTTCGGCTTCGTTCCGACCCTGGTCAATAATCAAGTAATTACCTGACAATCTTTTATTGAGCACAAGCATGGCTTCCTCCACCCGTTCATTGTACGTTTCCGGCGCTTCACGTCCGATGCAGGCGCCCCGGCATTTTTTGATGGAATAATGAAAACAGGCATGGTCGGAAGCATCGAGGTTGCTCAGGCGATAACAGAGTTCGTATTGCCGCACCACACTCTGCAGGTGCATGCGGGCGCTGTCCACTTTCGGGTAATCCGCCACCAAATCCAGGTGTTGGGCATTGCGCGCAGTGCGTTTCCCGACAGCAAAACAGCGGTAACCGCCCTGGTCGAGGTAAGTAAAAATGCCGCCGGCAAAATTGCGGGTGCGTTGCGCCCTGTTCACCTGCGGCTGCAGGCGTTTGATTTCGGCGCTTTCGTGCAACAGCGCCACCAGTTCGCTGCCGGTCGCTTCATAACTGATATCGGACACACCATTGCGCAATTTTTCACCTTTGGGAGAGAAATCGGCAAAATGCTCGAACAGGCGTTTGCGGATGTTCAGGCTTTTACCGACATAGATGACATCACCTTTTTCGTCGTGCAAATAATACACCCCGCAAGCCTCCGGCACTTCATGCAGGCGTTCGAGTGTGATATTTTTCGGAAGTTTGGTTTCCTTTATGCCGTGATTGATGAATTGCCGGATGGCATCGCCCTCTTGTTCTGCGAGAATGCGTTCGAAGATATTTACGGTTGCCAGGGTATCGTCGAGCGCTCTGTGGCTGCGCGCGGCCCGGATTCCAAAGTGTTGTTTCAGGTTGCTCAGGCTATAACTGGCCAGGCCGGGAAACACTTTTCGGGTAAGCCGGACGGTGCAAAGTTGTTTTCTGGTGAAGGTAAAACCCAGTCGCGCAAACTCTTCGCGTACAAAACTGTAATCGAAAGCAACATTGTGCGCTACAAAAACCGCACCTTCGGTCATCTGTACGATTTGTTTCGCCACTTCGTAAAATTTGGGCGCATCGGCGACCATTTCATCGGAAATACCCGTCAACCGCGTGATATTCCATGGAATACTCCGCTCCGGGTTCAGCAGGGTCGAAAACGTATCGACGACCCGGTTGCCATCGTGCAAAACGATCGCAATTTCGGTGATCCGCTCGTAACGGGCCTGTCCGCCGGTAGTTTCAACGTCGATAATGGCGTACACAATCTGGTTGGTTGATGAAGGAGATGAGGTTGATGAAGGTTGATGAAGGTTGATGAGGTTTATAAGGGTTTATGAGGTTGATGAGGTTGATGAAGGTTGATAATACACCCTCACCAGGAGGGCAATCGCATCAACAAACAGCAAAGCATTTGCAAACATATAACAGTAAACACGAATTGTTTGAAAAAGTCCGTTTTGAAATTGATGTACTTGAAATATTTTTTTGCCGCCGCCTTTTCGTTCTGGATAATTCCTGCGTTTTCACAACCCAAAACGCCTGAAAATCAACGCGTTATCGTTGGAGCGGAACAAATGGAAGAACTGCTGCATTTGCTTTGCGACAAACAGACAGCATTGGTTGTCAACCACTCTTCTTTAGTCGGCAACACCCATTTGGTCGACACCCTGCATGATATCGGGGCTTGCGTGGTGCGCATTTTTGCACCCGAACACGGTTTCCGGGGCGCCGAAGATGCCGGTGAAACGGTGCGGGACGGGCAGGATATCCGCACTGGCATCCCGATTGTATCGCTGTATGGCAGAAAGAAAAAACCCGGTCGCCAAGACCTTGAAGGGATTGATGTGGTCGTATTTGATATTCAGGATGTAGGCGCCCGTTTTTACACCTACATCAGCACCTTGTTTTACGTCATGGAAGCCTGCGCCGAACAGGGCAAGCAGGTCATTATTCTGGATCGACCCAATCCCAATGGCCACTACGTGGACGGTCCGGTGCTGGATACGCGCTTTTCCTCTTTTGTAGGCATAGCGCCTTTACCTGTCGTGCATGGCTGTACCATCGGCGAACTGGGCCGTCTTTTTGCCGGCGAATACTGGATCGGACAGGCGGACAAAATTAATTTACAGGTTATTCCGTGCAAAAACTACACCCACCGGACGCCTTATGATTTGCCCGTCGGCACATCGCCCAATCTTCCCAATACCCGCGCTGCGCTGTTGTATCCAAGTCTTTGTTTTTTTGAAGGCACAGAGGTCAGTGTAGCGCGCGGCACGCCGGCGCCTTTTCAAATGGCAGGTCATCCCGGCTACACGGACAGCAGTTTTTCATTTATACCACGGCGCGGTTTCGCCGCAAAATACCCGCCCCAGGAAGGAAAAGTTTGTTTTGGAAAAGATTTTCGGAACATTCCTATGGATACCCTGCGCCAGATTCATTCGCTCAATCTGGCCTTGTTGCTCGATTTTTACCAGTGCGTTCCCAACCCGGAAAGTTTTTTTCTGGCCAATCATTTTTTCGACCTGCTGGCCGGCAACAGTACGCTCCGCGAACAAATCATTGCCGGGAAAACGGAAGCGGAAATACGGGCGAGCTGGCAATATGAACTGCGGTTGTTTAAGGAGATCAGGAAGAAGTATTTGTTGTATAGTGAGTAGTGAGTGGTGAGTTGTGAGTTGTGAGTGGTTTCAGGCTGGAAGGGGAACGTAATATGGTATTCATTTTCCCCCATTCCAGCCTGAAACTCTACTCACTACTCACTACTCACCCACAATCTCAAACTTTCATTTTAACCCGCTTCAATATGTTTCTAACATTAAAACACACTGAACTCCATGTATACAAGGCTTCAAGGGCTTTTGTGCATGATTGTTATCAACTAACGAATCAATTACCTTCAGAAGAACGATTTAGTATGGTTTCACAAATCAGGAGAGCAGCCTTATCGGTACATTTAAATATCTCTGAAGGAGCATCAAGAAAATCTGCAATGGAGAGGAAACGTTATTTTGAGATTGCAAGAGGTTCCTGCATCGAAATAGATGCTGCACTGGATATTGCTTCTGACCTTGGATACCTGGACCCTATCGACACTGCAAGACTTGAATCATCCATGACTTTATGTTTCAAATTGCTCAGCGGACTTATCCATGCCATAGAAAAATAACCCCACTCACTACTCACAACTCACTACTCACATAGAATGAATTCCACCGAAATCGGCCGCCGCGGCGAATCCATCGCCGTTGAATTCCTTGAAAACAAGGGATACCGGGTGGTTGCGCTCAATTTTCGAGCGGGTCGGGGTGAAATTGATATTATCGCCTGGGCCGATGAACGCCTACTCGTTTTTGTAGAAGTCAAAACCCGCGCGGGCGATGGATTCGGCGGACCGGAAGACGCCGTAGGCCTCAAAAAACAAGATCTCCTGGCGCGTACAGCCGGCATTTATATGGAACAGATTGATTACGACTGGGAAATACGTTTCGATATCATCGCTATCCTGATGAAAAACGAACAGGTGTTGGAAATCAGGCACATTGAAGACGCTTTCTTCCCAACCTGATCACCCACTCACGATTCACCACTCACAACTCACCACTCACGATTCACGATTCACGATTCACCACTCACGATAATGAAAATCGGACTACTCGGATACGGCAAAATGGGCCGGGCGATCGAACAAATCGCACTTGCGCAGGGCATGGAAATTGTCTGGCGCATCACCCGCGACAATCGGGCAACCCTGAATCAGGCCCTGCTCAGGCAAGCCGATGTGGTGATTGAATTCAGTCGCCCGGAAGCGGCTTTTGAAAATGTGATGCTTTGCCTGCAGGCGGACGTGCCGGTCGTGTGCGGCACCACCGGCTGGAACGAACAACTGTCCGAAGCGCAGGCATATTGCCTCCAACACCAGGGAGCGTTGCTGTGGGCTTCCAATTTCAGCATCGGCGTCAACCTGTTTTTCGCACTCAACCGGTACCTGGCGCAGCTGATGCAGGAGCGACCCGAATACCGCCCGGCGCTAACCGAAATACACCATATCCACAAATTGGATGCGCCCAGCGGTACCGCGTTAACCCTTGTCAATGAACTTATTGCAAACCATACCCGCACTGGCGGCTGGGCGCTGTCCCCTACCCCGCCCGGGCCGGGCGAGGTGCCCGTGACCGCCGTCCGGGAAGGCGAAGTGCCCGGAACGCATATCGTGAACTGGCACAGCGCGGTAGATGAAATCACCATCGAACACCGCGCGCATTCCCGTATGGGTTTTGCAGGCGGCGCCGTGCTGGCTGCACAGTGGATTTACGGGAAAAAGGGGTGTTACGGGATGGGGGATGTGCTGGGGCTATGAAGAGGCGTGGATTCCCCACGTAGAATGATGGGACACGGATGAAACGGATTTTTGCGGATTAAAACGGATTTTTCCCTTGTAGAGTTGACCGTTATTTATCAAACTCTGGAATGAATAAGAAAGAAAACCCCATTGATCCTTTCAACTCTACAAGTGAAAAATCCGTTTTAATCCGCAAAAATCCGTTTCATCCGTGTCCCATCACTCTACGAGGGGAAAAAAACTATCTATTTTCAATAAAAAACAAGACTTTTGCCCAAAATCACATTCCTTGAAATCCATCGTCAAACTCAGCAACGTCGACATTTGTCAGCAGGACAACAGCGTGATCCTGCAAAACATCAGCCTGAATATCGGGGAGGGTGAATTTACCTACCTCATTGGCAAAACGGGCAGCGGCAAATCCAGTCTGCTCAAAACAATTTATGCGGCATTACCGCTCAACACGGGACATGGAGAAGTGGCCGGATTCGACCTTCGGGAGATAAGTCGCAACAACATCCACCTGCTCCGGCGCAAACTGGGCATCGTATTCCAGGATTTTAACCTGCTCACAGACCGCAATGTGGCAGAAAATCTACTGTTTGTGCTCCGCGCCACAGGCTGGACTGACGAAGCGGAAATGAATACGCGGATGCAGGAAGTGCTCACGGAAGTTGGTTTATTGACAAAGCAGAATTCCATGCCCTACGAACTGTCAGGCGGCGAACAGCAACGCATCGTTATTGCGCGCGCTTTGCTCAATAAACCCATGCTGCTGCTGGCGGACGAACCGACCGGCAACCTGGATCCCGAAACCAGCGACGATGTGCTCACCCTGTTGCGCAACCTCGCCAAACAACACAATACGGCCGTGCTCTGCGCGACCCACGACTACAGAATACTGCAAAACTTCCCGGCCCGAATCGTACGGGTATTAAACAGCAAACTCATTGACGACGAGGGCATTACAGTTCGATAATCTCCTCAATCCTCAACTCGTCCAGACGAGCCAGTTTAGCCGCCATCCGCTGTTCCAGCCGGGTAGCGGATGTTTTTCGATGCGTGGTGTAGGGCCTGAAACCGGAGGTAAAAACATCCGATTTATAGGTGAGGTTATTTTCCAGAAAATCGGCTATTTCTCCTAAAGATAGCAGGACAGCCGCTTCTTTTTCACGAACCGCTTCTGTGCGCAATTTCCGTTTCAAGTTGGAATCTGCCAATACCCTGCGAAGAGAAGCGGTGGTGGCGCTCAATCGTTCCAGGATACAGGCGGCTGAAGGCATTTGTGTATTGCGCAATACGCGTTCGCTGAAAACTGCGAGGTTATCCCCGTGTAAAAACAGGAATTGGCGGTCAATTTTTAATTTGGCACTCATGGTAAAGGACTAATTTGGCAGTGGCAAGATAAAAACAGTAATTTTATATTATCGCTATAATTCAGAGAAATATTTTTTAGAAACAAAGTTATACATTTTATTATTGGCAAATTTCAACTTTTTTCAAGTATTAAAATAAAGATTTTCCCTTTAAAGCCCATCGCAAAAACCGGGCCATGCAAAACTTTCGCTTCAAAAAACAGACAGATGCCACACAGTAAATTGAAATCGTCTTACTTTTGGGCGCCCCATCCATTCTGCTTAACCATTCACTCACTCATTCGATGAACCTACACGAATACCAGGGCAAAGAATTGCTCAAATCATACGGCGTAAAAATTCAGGAAGGTATCGTAGCCTACACTGCTCAGGAAGCAGTTGATGCCGCCAACAAAATGAAGGAACTCTACAACTCCGGCTGGTGCGTGGTGAAAGCGCAGGTGCATGCAGGCGGACGTGGTAAAGGCGGCGGTGTGAAACTCGCCAAAAGCCCCGAACAAGCCGGCGAAATCGCCGGAACAATGATCGGTATGCGGCTCATTACGCCACAGACATCCGCAGAAGGCAAATTGGTCAGCAAGGTACTGGTGGCACAGGACGTGTTTTATCCCGGCGCCAACGAACCCAAAGAGTACTATATCAGCATTGTAACGGATCGCGCTACCGGCGGCAATGTGATCATCTACTCGCCCGACGGCGGTATGGATATTGAAAAAGTAGCCGAAGAAACGCCGGACCGGGTTTTTACTGAATTTGTTGATCCGCTTATTGGTTTGCGCCCGTTTCAGGCACAAAAAGTGGCTTTCAACTTTGGTTTGAGTGGCCCGGCCTTCAAGGAAATGGTCGATTTTGTACAAAAACTCTACGCCGCCTTCGTTGGCTCGGATGCCAGCCTGTTTGAAATCAACCCCTGCCTCAAAACTTCCGACGACCATATCATCGCCGTCGACGCCAAAGTAACCCTCGACGACAATGCCCTGTACCGCCACAAAGACCTCGAAGCACTGCGCGACACTGCCGAGGAAGACCCTGCTGACGTGGAAGCGCAGCAATACGACCTGAACTATGTCAAACTCGACGGCAATGTGGGTTGTATGGTCAACGGCGCCGGTCTGGCTATGGCAACGATGGACCTTATCAAATTATCCGGCGGCGAACCGGCCAACTTCCTCGACGTGGGTGGCACCGCCGATGCGCAACGCGTGGAAAATGCCATGCGTTTTATCCTGAAAGACCCGAATGTAAAAGCGATCCTGATCAATATCTTCGGCGGTATCGTTCGTTGCGACCGCGTTGCGCAGGGCGTGGTGGATGCCTACAAGGCTATCGGCCAAATCCCGGTACCGGTCATCGTTCGCCTGCAAGGCACCAATGCCGACATCGCCAAGAAAATTATCGATGAATCCGGTCTGGAAGTAATGGGCGCCGTGGAGTTTCAGGAAGCGGCGGACCTGGTCGCCAAGGTTCTCCAGAAATAGTTATCGGTTATTGGTTATTAGTTATCAGGGGTGGTTGGGGACCATCTGTTATTTAGTTATTGGTTATTAGTTATTAGTTATTAGTGGTGGTAGTGGGCCATCTATACAAATTCAGGGCATTCTTTATCGGGTAGCCCAACATTTGTACAGATGGCCCACTACCACCACTAATAACGAATAACCGATAACCAATAACGAAATCAAAAGAGTTTGACTCCGTACACCCCCACCCAAGCCGCAGCCAAAATTGTCGTGGCAATCACCACGCCGCGCATCGCCAGGTCCCACCGGCGGCGGCGAAACGTATTCAGCAGGATCAGGTTCAGCGCAATGGCGAGTATGGCCAGGGTGCGCGCCCGGAAATTCGGCGAAAAACCTACCTCACTTACCGCTCCCATTTTTTCCAGCACATTAAATACCTGGTGCAGCAGAACCAGGCTCAGGACAGGGAACAAGATGCCGACCAGCAGGCCGACCCAGATTTTATTTCGTTGTTGCATTTCTGTTGTTTTGTCGTATTTTCTACCACATAAGTAATAAAGCAAAATTAGTTTGAACTAATTCTTCTGTAACTCATTGGTTATCATTGCCTTTTGCCCTTTGCAATTTTGCCCTTTTACTTAGTTCACATAGTAACGCCTAAAAAAACAAGTTCACGATTTGACTAACCCCCGCGCTTTAGCCGGGGGGAATAAATGGGCAAACACAGATGGGTTTTAACCCAAAATGAGTGATCTGGGGTTAAAACCCCGTTGGTTTGGGGTTCTCCGATACCCCCGGCTAAAGCGCGGGGGTTAGTCAAATGCATAAGTTGTTTTTTGAGCGTTACATAGTGAAAACCAGTTCGGGTTCTATGTGGACTATGTGGTAAAAAAATTAAAAATCTTCCATTTCCTTCAAACTTCCCATCGCTTCGTAATTGGTAAGATCGTGCATGGACGGGACAATGGAAATAAACCCGTTTTGCAGGGCAAGAATATCAGTGTCTTCGGATTTATCCGAATTGACAAATACCCCGCTGAGCCAGTAGTAGGCTTGTCCGCTCGGGTCGCGCCCTTCCACAAATTTTTCCACCCAGCGACCGTCTGCCTGGCGGCAGATACGCAGGCCGTGCAATTTATCGGCCGGTAGTTTGGGTATATTGACATTCAACAGATTGCCCGACTCGAAAGGATGTGCCAGGGTGTACTGCATGATTTTTCGAATCCAGGGAGTACCCGGTCTGAAATCAGCGTCGAAACTAAAATCATCCAGGGAAAAACCGATGCTTTTGATCCCTTCCAGGGCTGCTTCCATTGCTGCCGACAGGGTGCCGGAGTAAATGATGTTGATACTGGCATTGCTGCCATGGTTGATGCCCGATACACAAAGATCGATCTTGCGGTCTTTCAAAACGACGTGTTTGGCAAGTTTCACACAATCGACCGGTGTGCCGGAACACTCCCAGGCTTCGATGCCTTCAAAGACGTTTACTTTTTTCAGCCGAAGCGGGTCGTGTATCGTGATCCCGTGCCCTTTGCCACTTTGTGGCGAATCGGGGGCTACTACAACCACTTCGCCCATTTCGGAAGCAATTTCAACTAAAGCCCGGATACCGGGTGCGACGATCCCGTCGTCATTGGTGACTAAAATCAATGGTTTTGACATGGCCGCAAAAATAGGCTTTTTCTTTTTACCACATAGGCACAATAGATTTACCCCATAGAAAACATAGTGAAGATTACGCCAAAAACTATGTGATCTATGTGGTAAACCTATTGTGCCTATGTGGTAAATATCACCTCAAACTAATTATTTACCTGAATCCAAACACTCCTTCCAACACAAATTGCGTTGTCTATTAAACAAAAAATTATGAAAATCGGAATGTTCGGCACTTCTTTGTATCAATTTTGAATATTGTTCTGATTTTCAGGCGGTTATTTGACTTTTTTGCCCTTACCTTGCAGAAATTTTTAATGCCACAATAAAAGAATAACCCGATTATTGATTAGAAGAAACCCTTTTCTTCACCAAACAGTCTGTTTATGAAAAGCCTCCTTCCTTTTTTTGTCATCCTTTTTATCAGCCGTAGCCTGACGGGCCAGACCACCACGGGCCAGCCGCTTTTCCTGCTCTTTACGCAGGATTGTATGGATCAACTCGAATACCGCTACACCTACAGCGGAGCCGGCGTGCTGACGTATTCGGTACGCCCCAACAGCAATGAACAATTTATATTAAAAGCGGGCAACGAAGGGATCACATCCCCTACCCTGCCCAAAGGCGCCGTCACTTGCCGCGGTTTCACCATGAATGCTGCTTTCACGGATGCCATCAATCAGATGACACGGCAGGTGTATGTCGTGCATCAGACCCCTTCCGGTTACCTGCAAATGCCGATCATCCAAGCCATTCAGGTGACGCGCAACGGCGCATTTTACCTGTTTAAAGCGCCGAACTATGCTTTTGCGCTGGACAGCACCAAACTGGTGGGTTCTGTAAACCTGGGCACCTCCAATTCGGGTTCCTACGTATACCTCTCCGGCGTGAAATCGCGCGATTGCCGCCGCGAGTACTCTTTCCGCCGCGAACCCGTTCAGGCGGGCATGGAACGCGCCGATTTCGACTTTATTCCCGGTATCGGTATTACGAGTGAACGCTCCGGACTGACCGCGGCAGAAGCGGAAGGCAATGCCAAGCGATTGGTCAAAATGAATGGTATGGTCTTCGACGATTACCTAGCCGCTACCTGTAAAGGGCAAAGTATTGCTGCCTCCACCCTGCCGCAATACGCGCCGGAATTCGGCTATGGCAGCGTCAATCCCTCCACCGTGAGCGAACCGAACAAAGAGGATTATTCTGCTGCAAGTAATCCGCAGGCTACTCAGGTCGGGCCGCCGCCCGGACTTATCAGATGTCCGGAATTACCCGGCTATGGCTATCATATCGTGCAGCCAAAGGAAACGCTGGCAGCCATTGCCCGCACATACAAAGTGGATGTAAAAACGATTCAGAAGTGGAACGACATCAAAAATGCCAACTACATTGAAATCTGTCAGAAAATCTGGGTTACCAAACCGCCGGTCAACACGGTTATCTCCAAAGGCTCCGCTCCTGCTGCCAAAGCGCCCGACGGCCCGGTTGTAAACAGCCAGTCCATTTACTGGAATCAAAATGCACCGGCTCCTGCTGCCTACAATTATGCTACTACTCCGACTGTAACGTATTTGCCTGCGCAGTACAACACCCAGACAACGCCTGCCACCAATCCGTATTATTTTTCGCAACAGCCACAAACTGCGGTTGCAAATATCCGGCCCATAGTACACGTCGTGGAAAAAGGTGAATCGGTGTACAGCATTTCCAAACGTTATGTCTGCGCGGAAGAGTGTATCCGCCGTGCCAACAACATGCCGCTGGAAGGCAATGTTATGCTGCAAATCAACCAGCAAATCATTATACCGGAATGCAGCTGCCAGACGGTTTCGCCACCGATTTACCAGCCCAACACCAATATCCTGGTCAATCCGGGGACAGGTTATACACCGACCAATTACAATACGTACGATACGCAGACGCCGGTGACCGGTGCCAGTTCGAACTTCACCCAGGCGCCTATAGGCTATTCTAATTACAATCCTAACCCCGAACCCATATACCTCAATACGACGGATCGCTTCAATGAGACATCGGTCTTTGAAAACCAGAAGCAACCGAAAGGTGTAAGCGCCCAACCGCAAGGTACGGCCGCATATTTCCAGGAATATGTGGTCAGACAAGGCGATACCATGGGTTCCATCGCCGCAAAATTCAAAGTCAGCTCCGCTGAACTGGTGCAGGTCAACTCGCTGGAAATCAACGAGACCCTGATGCCGGGAAAACGCCTGCTGATACCGAGAACGAATTAAACGTGTTTTGGTGTTTTAGTGTTTTTGTGTTTTAGGAGTGCTTCGCTCTTGGCCGCCCCCGACCCCTGAAGGGGAGCACATCCCGTAAAATGAACCATGGTTTTCAATTTTTCGGAGATGTACTCCCCTTCAGGGCAATGTCGTTGACTTAGCGGAGAGGTGTCATTTGCGACGCAGGAGCAAGTGACATCTCGTAGCGAGAATTACTTGAAAACGACCGTTACGAGATGTCACCTCCTTCCT
>JALHMA010000087.1 GCA_022844265.1 Saprospiraceae bacterium
CCGAAATAAGGCACATAAGTAAAACGATCGGCGAGGTAGCCCTGACCCGCGCCCAGCACCTGCAACAGGAACATTACGTTGAAAAAGAAAAACAAGATGCCGAATACCCAGATGCGGCGGTCGGCTTTCCAGAAGCGCCAGACGCCGTACCACACGGCAAAAAACAGGATCGGCGCCAGGTATACCCAGATGGGCAGCGGCTTCGGATAGGGGTACAGCGGAGACATCGGATAGGGCACAAACAACTTGAACAGGTACACACAAAACGAATACGCGCCGATACAAAGCCGGTCCAGGAATGTAAAATTCGTGATCTCGTCGTCGGTAGAACCCTGTTGTTTGAGCGTGTACAGATTGATCAAACCGATCATCAGGGAAATACCCCAAAAGGGTGTTTTTTCCCAGATCAGTTTAAAATTAATCGGACGCCGATACCAGTAGTCGAGCGCCAGCATAGAGAGCGGAAGGGTAACGGCCTGCACTTTTGAAAAACCCGACAACAAGGCGAATAACAGCATCCCGAGATACAAACCGATGCGGGATTCCCCCGTTTTTTCGCGTTTCACCCAGCGGTCGTACAGCGCCAGCGCGGCAAAAAAGAATACGGCAAACAATACGTCTTTGCGTTCGGTGGCCCAGGCGACCGATTCCACGCGCATCGGGTGAATGCCGAACAGCAGGCCGCCGGCCAGAACGCCCCAGTTGTTCAAGCCCATTCGGAACAGCAGCAGCATGACCATCCAGACAGTAGCCAAATGCAGCACCAGATTGGTCGTATGTATCAGCCTTGGGCTGATTTTATTGCCCGCCAGCGACTTTTCCACGGCAAAAGTCAGAATCGGCAGGGGATTGTAGTTGCCGATGACATTTCCTTTATCAATATCAAAAATATTGCGGACGGTTTCACCCCAGCCGATTCCCTGCCCTACCTGTTCAATATTGGGGTTTTCGACAATGTTCGGATCATCGTCCCAATTGACCAACTGATTGGACAAAGAAGGGAAATAACAGGCTGCCGTAATGGCCAGCACGATAAAGCCGTAACGCATCCAACCGCGTTCCACGACGCTGGGAGCAGGTTTTTTAGCGGTCTGGACAGGACGGGCAGCGATCTTTTGCGTCGGCCTGGCAGGAATATTTTTTTTTGCCATTGTTTGTAGGTGGATTGCAATGAAGGAGCGGCAAAAGTAGGAAATTATAGTTATGAGTTATGAATGATGAGTTATGAGTTATTGGAGTTTCAGGCTGGAATGAGAAACAATGCATACTTCATTTCCCCATTCCAGCCTGAAACTCCAATAACTCATAACTCATAACTCATCATTCATCATTCATAACTCATCATTCATCATTCATAACTCATCATTCATCATTCATAACTCATAACTATTTCCGCCAAGCTCCGCTCATTCGCCGCCGCAGCCGTCTTTACATCGCTGATGCCAAGTCGGTGCAGGGCTTTTGCTGTTGTCGCGCCAATGGCCACCACTTTTTGATAAGGCAGCAGCGGGTAATGATAAAAATAAGTCTGCGCGTTCATAGGGCTGGTAAAAACCAGCACTTCGTCGCTTCGTTGCGGCGGACTGGCTATCGGCTGATTATCATAGACTTCGAGGTGTATTGCCTGAAAACGATCGTCCAGATGCGAGGCGATGCTTTTCATGGAATGCCGGGCTGCGGGAAATAAAACACGTACCGAAGGCGCCGTGAAAGCCATCGCCTGAAAAGCTTTTGCGCTGTGTTCCGGTTCGCCGTTGCCCCTGAAATGGATGGTTTCAACGTATTTTGCCAATGCCTCCGCCGTGGCATCACCCAGCGCCGCCCATTGCACGGCAGGCAGGGGAATATCCTGCTTCCTGACTTGTTCAAAAAAAAAGTGAACCGCGTTTTTGCTGGCAAAAAAAATCCAGTCACAGTCGGGAATTGCTTCAAAAGGCAACGGCGCCAGCGTGACCAGCGATCGTCCATGCACTTCCCAGCCCTTTGCCCGGAGCAGGCGGGAGAATTCGGAATCGGGCGTTTGGGCGCGGGTGATGAATACGTGCATGGGGCAAAAGTAAAAAGACATAGCGTTTTATACTTCGCCCGCTAGGTTTTGTGCAGGGTTTAAGCCGAGGGGTTGTGTCAAAAGGGGCGAAGTGGAATAAGACGCCAAATTATACTTGGTTTTTTCGGCTCGAAACTTCCCGAAAGTTTAAAACTTTCGGGAAGTTGGAGGTAACGCGAAATTAAAATTTACACTAGAACCATGGCTTAAGTAGAATACGACTTTTGACACAACCCCAAATCGAATGCACAAAACCTAGCGGCGTGAAGTATATCTTGGCCGCTGAAACCAATCTTTTCTACCCGAAAAGATTGCAAGTGCAAAGTTTTTCTACTTTTACGACCGTATTCTCCCCATCAAACGTTCAAACCATCCAACTATCAAACCATCAAACCCCTCCCACACCAATAACTAACAACGAATAACGACTTAAAACTCTACTCTCTTACACATGGCAAACAAAGAAAACTGGGGAAGCCGGGTCGGCCTGGTGCTGGCAATGGCCGGTAATGCGGTCGGTTTGGGCAATTTCCTGCGCTTTCCGGTTCAGGCCGTTCAAAACGGCGGCGGTACATTCATCATTCCATATTTAGTGTGCTTTCTGCTGATGGGCATCCCGTTGCTCTTTGTAGAATGGAGCATGGGGCGATTCGGCGGTAAATACGGCGACCACTCCACGCCTTTCATCCTCAGCAATATGGCCCCGAAAAAGCAGTTTTTGTGGAAATATGTCGGCGTATTCGGCATTTTTACCAACCTCGCCGTGGCCGCCTACTATTGCTACCTCGAAAGCTGGACCTTGTCGTACACCTGGCACTCTATTGCAGGTTCTTTCCAGGGCCAAACGGCAGAAGGGATCGCGAATTTCTTCAATAATTATGTGCTCAATCCCGGAACGGAAGCCTACGCATTCTGGATACTCTGCTTAGTGCTCAATACCTATATTCTTTCCCGTGGACTCAGCGGGGGCGTTGAAAAAGTGGCCAAAATCGGGATGCCTTTGCTCATTTTCTTCGGCATTTTCCTGGCATACAAAGGCCTGACGGTAGAGGCCGGTGTGGATGGCGCTATATTCAGCAGCAGCGAAGGCCTCAATTTCCTGTGGTCGCCTACGCCAGGCAGTTCCATCTGGGATCCAAAAATATGGGTGGCTGCCGCGGGTCAAATTTTCTTCACGCTCTCTGTGGGCATGGGCAGTATACAGTGCTATGCCTCTTACATGCGCCAGCGCGACGATGTGGCCCTGAATGCCATGAGCGCCGGATGGATGAACGAATTTGTGGAAGTCTGCCTCGGCGCCGCCATCGTGATTCCAATTTCCGTGGGGTATTTCGGCATTGACTGGGTGATTGAAAACACCAAAAACGGCGGTCTTGGACTGGGTTTCCGCACGCTGCCGTATTTGTTCCAGCAATGGGGCCCTGTCATAGCGCTCATCAGCGGCGTGTTCTGGTTTGGTTTGTTGTTTTTTGCGGGCATCACTTCTTCGCTGGCGATGGGAACGCCCTGCATGGGCTTTTTGCAGGATGAATTCAAAATGAGCCGCGAAAAAAGTGCCTGGACTTTTGGCGCTGCCGTCTTTATTCTTGGGCTTCCTACGGTATTGTTTTTCAAATACGGTGTATTCGACGAGTACGATTACTGGGCGGGTACCATTTCATTGGTCGTATTTGCGCTGCTCGAAATCATCCTCTTTGCCTGGATATTCGGCATGGAGAAAGGCTGGAAAGAAATTACCGCCTATGCAGATATCAAGGTACCGGTCGTCTTTAAATTCATCATCAAATGGGTGACGCCTACCCTGTTGCTGCTCGTATTTATCGGCGCCTTTTTCAAACCGGAAGGCAACGACTGGAATGCCGTCATGCAGGGCCGCTGGGTACTCGACGACGGTTCGGTCATCAATACGATGCTGAACAACGGTTTGCATAAAAAAATTGCCGCTACCACAGATGCCGCACAATTGGAAGAACTTAATAAACAACTGACATACATCAACTTATCGCGCCTCCTGCTCGTAGCCATGTTTGCGACGGTAGCTGCTATGGTGTATATCGCTTATCGTAAACGCGTTAAAGAAGGAAGATGGTCATGAATTCACAAGCTTTGATTACGATGGTACTGACCAACTTGGTCGTTGCAGGATTTACCGCTTATTTTTTCTGGAAAGTGCTCAAAACGCCTTTAGATAAGCCGGAAAATGACGATATAGATTTCCCACACGGGGGATAAAACCTCACCCCCCGGCCCCCTCTCCAATGGAGAGGGGGAGCGAGTACCCTTAGCATTCCCTGATAAAGATGCCAAGGGTGAAGTCACCCCCTCTCCGTTGGAGAGGGGGCTGGGGGGTGAGGCCATAACCGCAATTTGGATGCACCGTAACCCATTCTTCGAAATATGAAAATCCATTGGAAAGGCGTCTACCCGGCGCTCACCACGCCTTTTACGGAAGACGACCGCATCGACTACGCCGTTTTTGAAAAAAACCTGGACGCGCAAATGGATGCAGGCGTCGACGGGGTCATTCTCGGTGGCACCCTCGGCGAGGCGAGCAGCCTGCTGAATGAGGAAAAGTACGATCTGGTGCGTTTTACCGTAGAAAAAACGGCGAACCGGATTCCGGTCATCATGAACATCGCCGAACAAACCACCCGCGCGGCCATCGCTGCCGCCGGCGCTGCCGAAGACTGCGGCGCCAGCGGACTCATGCTGCTGCCGCCCATGCGTTACAAAGCCGACGACCGTGAAACGCTGGAATATTTCCGTGCCGTAGCAGAAGCCGGCCCGCTGCCGATTATGATCTACAACAATCCGGTGGACTATAAAATCCTGGTCACGCTGGATATGTTTGGAGTGATGGCGGATTGGCCGACGATACAGGCCGTGAAAGAAAGCACCCGCGATGTGAGCAATGTCACCCGTATGATCAATCGTTTCGGCGATCGTTTCAGCATCCTCTGCGGGGTCGATACCCTGGCTTTGGAAAGCCTGTTCATGGGCGCTCATGGCTGGGTGGCCGGACTGGTGGATGCTTTTCCCAGAGAGACGGTTGCAATTTACCGGCACGTGCAGGCAGGCCGCCACGCGGAAGCCTTGGCCATTTATCGCTGGTTTTTGCCGCTGCTGGAATTAGACATTCACCCCAAATTGGTGCAATACATCAAACTGGCGGAAGTCGCCACGGGCATCGGCACCGAACACGTGCGCGCGCCGAGGCTGCCGCTGGACGGCGATGAATTCGCAGAAGTATGGGGCGTTATTCAGGAAGCGCTGGCGAAAAGGCCGGAGCACTTTATTGTATAATTCCTTCAAATTTTGTTGAAGCCACGAACACATTCATTTATCACTTAAAACATGAGTTTTTATGAAAAAAAACTTTTGGTCTTTAGTCGTATTATTAGTCCTCTCCAGAATATTAGATTTTTATACTACCAGTCTATGGTTTTTTCAACCGGACGGCATCAAGGGTGAAATGAATCCTCTGACCAGATTTTTTGGATTGGGTTGGACAGGATTAGTTGTAACCAATATACTATTGATCGGGTTAATTATCTGGAGTTACTATTATCATGTATTCAAATATGAACCTGTGAAACTTGAGCATCCGCCAAATGATTTCAAAACTTTTGTATCCAGACTTTATTATGGCAACGACCATTCATTTTATAAAATTTGTTATTCCACACCTAAAAACCGCAGGCTGGGCTTGTCGCATTTTGGATATGTAGTGATAAGGGTTGTGATATTTGGCAGTATCCTGGCATCAATCCATAACCTATGTCAATTTTATAATGTTGAAGCATACAATATATTCAGAAGTATTGTGAAAAGGCCCTTGTATGTTATATATGGCCTCATAATACTATCCTTCTTTTATTTTCAATATGAAATTCTGCGAAAAGAATACCAAAACAGAAGTGAAAAATAGATATTTATTATGCGTAATCTGATTTACTTACTTGTTTTTTTGCTGCTGTCCTGTGCTTTTGTAAATGGATGTAAACACACTTTGGATACGTCAGGTAGTAATTACCCAAGACACGTTGGAGATATTGCCTTCGATGCAGGCAGAGATGATGCAACATTCAGACTGTGTGATGAAAACAGGGCAAAGCAGTATTATAATTTCCAAAAGGGGCTTATGTTTAAAGGCGAAAAAGATGATTTAGACAGATATTTTAAAGAACATTTTCAAGTACAAAAGAAAAAAAAAGAAACAGGGTATATCACGATCCGATTTGTTGTTAATTGTGAGGGTAAAACGGGCATGTTTAGGGTGAAAGGGATTGATTTTGATTACAAAATGAAACAGTTTGACTCTAAAATGATTGAGCAGTTGCTACTACTTACCCAAAAGTTAGATGGCTGGATGATAGGCGAAATCGATGGGAAAGTATACGACTATTATCAATACCTGACTTTTAAAATTGAAAATGGACAATTGATAGAAATAATGCCATGACTAGATTTATTATAATTTTGATGACTCTCCCACTGTACGGATATAGTCAACCCAATTGCAATATCTATAAGTTGGCAGGAAATGATTCCTGTTACCAGGCCTGCCTGATTGCTACCTCCGGCTTTGGTGAGCAAGGTTCAAAGTTTTCTCAATTGCGATTTGATCAAGCCCTTTCGCTTTGTCCGACACTCGATTATGCTTATATGCAGAAAGCTGTTCCCTACCTAAAAAGAGGCGACTTTTTTACATGGAAACAACTGATAGACAAAGCCGTAGCCCTAAATCCAGGGGAGCACCTTGGCTACAGGGGCTGGTGTATGTACCAGTTTCTACGGGATTACAAGGGCGCTATCAAAGATATCGAACAATTAGACGCCATGAAAGAAGGTAATATTGGGTATTGCATAACAGGCGATTATCACCTGAATATTGTCAAGGCATTGTGTTATAAAGCCTTGGGGCAAAAGCAGATGGCTATACAGATGATAGAAGATCAACTTCTTCAAAAAGGATATGAACCGATGCTTTATGATTACCTGCATCTGGGAGTTCTGAAAGTGGAGATCGGTAAGTTGGAAGATGGAATCGTTAGCCTCGGCAAATCTATCGAGTTAAACGATTACAATGCCGAAGCTTATTACTATCGGGCACTGGCGTACAAAAAAATGGGTAAAATGTCTGAGTTTAAACAAGATATGGAGAAGGCTTATGCTTATTATACGAATGGCCGCAAAATATATGCGGACTATTACCATCCAATGGATAAAATTTTCCTTTCAGATATTGAACGTGAATTGAAAGTTATTGATGAATAAAAGCATATTCATACTCAGATTAAAGTGGGTTTGAAGGTTTCCTTGATCGAATTCATTAGCGCATAAATCAAATTATGGCTCTCTAAATATCAAACAAAAAGATGAGTAAAAGTATACAGGACATACCATTGTCTATCCTTGATTTGGTTCCCATTACCGAGGGAGATAGTATTGAAACAGTTCTAAAAAACACTTTGCGGGTAGCACAACACGCAGAAAAACTGGGTTACCACCGGTATTGGGTGGCAGAACATCATAATTCATTAGGGTTAGCTTGTTCCGCAACGGTAGTACTGGTTGGGTATATAGCGGGAGGTACCCAAACCATACGGGTTGGTAGCGGCGGTATCATGTTGCCCAATCACGCTCCGTTGGTAGTGGCAGAACAATTTGGAACGCTAGCATCTTTGTATCCTGATCGCATCGACCTGGGATTGGGTCGTGCGCCGGGCACTGACCCAACAACAGCTATGGCCTTGCGTCGGAATAATTCTGATCTTTCATATTCCTTTCCAGAAGACATCCTTGCGATGCAGACGTATTTTTCTACAGACAACCAGACAGCCCAGGTTAGAGCTATACCGGGAGAGGGGATAGATGTACCGATCTGGATATTGGGTTCCAGCAACGATAGTGCCCGCTTGGCTGCTAGATTGGGATTACCCTACGCTTTTGCCAGCCATTTTGCCCCTACTTTATTAAGTTCTGCCATAGAAATTTATCGTAAGGAATTTAATCCCTCGCAGTATCTTGCACAACCATATATGATGGCTTGTGTGTATTTAGTAACCGCTGATACGGATGAGGAGGCGGAGCGGTTGATGACCTCTTACTATCAGTCAGTTTTAGGCACTATTTCTGGCCGACGAGGGCCGCTTAAGGCCCCGGTGGATACAATGAATGGCCTGTGGAATGAAGAGGAAAAAGCCGCACTGGAACAAATGAACAGGCATATATTCCTTGGCGGTATTGAGCAGGTAAAAGACGACCTTTCCCAGTTTCAGGAACACTTCCAGTTAGACGAAATCATGATTACCTGCCAAGTGTATGATCCAATTGCCAGGATGCGGAGTTATGAGTTGGTGAAATCGATAAGTGTGAAAGAAGAACTTACTGCATAAATAGAGTTGTTGCAGTATTGTAAATTAATCAGTTATGTTCAAAATAGAAATTCCAGAGGCCAGCACATACACTCAGAATATCATCATACAATTCAAAATCGTGTACTCGAAGCCGTTCTGATAGAATTCGATACCTTTTCATACCACCAATACAGTGTTCCACCTTGACTCGCTCACTTTGTCATAGACTCCGGAATATACAACCCTCCAGGTTTTAAAAACCTGGAGGGTTTAGCCACTCGATAAAAATAAAATTCGGTTCTTTCCCCTTAGGAACGATGAAATAACAACTTCACGATTTGATGCCATTCTTTTGCCGCTATCCATCCCATCTTTTTCGTTAAATAGCGCTGCTATTCGCCTCAAAAGATAGTCGGCTAGCACCAAAATAATTGGCCTGAAATCGTGAACTTGTTATTTCATCGTTCCTTAATCAATACTCCAGAAAAACCCTCTAAGTTTCATCATATACATATACTACTTTCCCAAATCTTTCTTTAGAATTGTAACTCCTGTTAAAAAAGCCTGCTATATCATTGCCTGAATATACCGAATCGACTGGTATCTTATATTGAGCATTGGCATAATCATTTAAAGCTGACTCAATGTCCGGCCCGCTACCCAGACAATTTCCCATTATGGATATGTTATTTTGAATTAATGCGGCAAATATCCGGCCCAGATCAGACTGGTGTATTATCTTATCGTCAACCGTGAATTGGTGATAAAGTCCGCAGGAAATATATGATGCCTCGAATTTCATCAAATTGATAAGATATTTAAGATGAATATCAATAAACGGATCAATAATCACATCAAAACCATTTGTAGCAATTAACATTTTCTGCAGTTCCTGCGTATCATTGAATAAGGAAGGGTTCCCATAATCCACAGTAACGATATTTTTGACCCCCATTTCATAGAACTTATCATTGTTATCTGAAGATGATGTCAATATATATAAGTTATCTTTATTTTTTATTGCATTGATAGCAAATAAGGAGGTGTTGGATCTGGCTGAAGTAATGAGAATTTTTTTAGTATCATCAATATTTGCTTTTCTCAAGATGCTATATACCGTCTGGGCGCCAATGGTGAAACTTGCGGCATCGGGAACAGACATGTTCTCCGGCACACGAATCAGTTTATCCTTATGCAGGATTTGAAGTCTCGACGATGCTTCATTCGTAGGGATACCGCCGTTTGCCGAAGAGTTTAACACTACAGGATAAGTATCATTCGGGATTACAATATCTCCAATATTCAGGTGTTCAACATTTGCACCTTTATCGATTACCCTTGCGACAAAATCAGAACCGATGCAAGCAAACAGGAACTCATCTGGTGCCTCCAGGGCATAATTCCGTGCATTTACTGCAAAATTCATCAAGAGTGTTTTATCTCTGTAATTGCATGAAAATGCCAGTTTTTTCAGTAAAACATTATTTGTGTTAACTGTGTCTTTTTGATCAAAGACAGGTATGTCTGTTTCAACCAGGCAGCATCCGATGTCAAAACCGTTCAGGTTAAATGTTCCAATGGAGCCAATTTCCAGGCCTTCGGTATTTGCCGGAGATGTACTACTACTAATTACAACACTGTACATGCAAAACGTTTGTTATAAAAATATGAAATATAAAGAGAAATATGAGTGTAGCGCCGGAGGTGTTTTACCCAGGATGGATTACGACGAAAAGAAAGGTTGCAGGTCGCGGACATAATCTGTTCTGCGCATACCTACCAATACGTGGTCGATACCGGCCTCCAGATATTTTTCACAAAGAATTACCTGTAAAGGCCTCTTATCAGATGAATGCACAACTTCTCTTTCTTCGAGTTGTTTTTTTATGGTTGAAGCGATCTGATCCATCTTACTCAGGGCAGATTTTTCACAAATCAGTCTGAATGCCTCGATTTGTCGATTCAAATCATCTGGTATTCTGTCAGCGTATAATTGATTGACAAAAGGTGTTAGTTGTTGGGAAAAAATATGGTCTATACCCTGGGTATGATTTATGTTAAACCAGTTTTCGTGCAGGAAAGGAAGAAATGGAATATCGGCAATCTTCTTTTCCCAGTTTAATCGCAGCATTTCACTTTCGATAGTTGAGAAGATTTCATCTGCGATTTTTTCCCCAATTTTCATTTCATCTTCATGGACTTGAACATTATTATTAGCCAATCGGATTGTACTGTTTTCTATGTTGGCATTAAAGGGCCTGTTGCCAACAGTGATGATACCCTCTGATTTAGCCAGATCAATCAGGCTTTTCCCTTCGAAAAAAAGTTGCTCGGAAGCATTGTTTTCGAAAAGGTTAAAAGGGAATTGTATCATTTTAAAATGGTGGTTCGGGCTGATTCTTTGAGCAATTTTTATAATTTCAGTCAGACTCACCGCCTGAGGATTGTCCGGCGCTAATGGAAAGCCATTTGAACTGATACCGTAGTATCTGATCTTGCCGATCTTCACCTGCTCCTCTAAAAATATAAAAGCCTGCTGTATATCAGAATAAAGAGATGCCTGGTTATCAGTCAGGCTATTTTGCCCGTTTGATAATTGATACTCCGGATTGTGAAGCATGTAGCAATCTATATACGAACGTTTTATTCTTTTTAAACTCTCCTCTAGTTTTTGCTCAAGAAAATCGGGGTGAATACAATGAGAATAAGCAGCGCTAATCGGTATTGTTTTCTGTAGGGCGGCAGTACTCATTTTTGGCATAAATCCATTATCTACATATCCCGCTTTACTGATAATAAAGATGCTATTGGGGTCAAATTCTTGGATAATAGAACCAATCAACCTTTCTGATTCTCCGTTTTGGTATGAATTTGCCGTATCAATAAGGTTGCCACCCAGAGAAAGCGCCAGACGTATTGCTTCCGTATGCTCAGGGTCTTTACGGGAAACTCTATATGTTCCAAACCCTATTTTTGACAATGTGCTGATATCTCTCATGTTCTGGTTGTAAAAAAAACATCTTATTTATTGATGAAAAAGTTGAGGATAATCATCTGGGTTTATGGATCGCTATATTTCCTGTGCCTGCTTCATTGTTTTTTGTCTGGCATATTTAGATGCATAATACCTGTAAAGGAGATCGTACACGGCATATTCGTGTTCATTTGGTTTTGATATACAAATCCTGTTGATCATCATGTGGATAATACTTGCTAAATAACTCTCAAGATCAACCTGAAATTCTCCACGTTTATCCATAACCAGAATCTGTTCTGCTATCGGTTTCATGATCGAAGATCGCTGCAAAAGTATACTTTGAATAGCCGGCCATGGCTCTTCCTCTCTGGCGCCGGATAACAAGGAATCTATTTCCGAATCAAGGGTTCTATATTTTGCACTCATTTGTTTGTTCGCTCCCATCCGTTCACTCACATCTATTTTTTTCATAAGAGAGCATTTTTGGGATATATTCAATCCAAAATCATCTAATAACGTATCAACAGACTTAAGGATATACATCCATCTGACTCTGGCAGCATTATTTGATTGTTTTATTATATTCAGGATATTTACGAAAAAGATGCTGTCATAGAAAAAATATGTTTCCGATAACTCAATGGAGATTTCTCCATATCGCTCTATTTCACGCTGATAAGTATCCACCTGTATTCTTGAGACACTGCTGTTATCAATAAACTTTTGCATGCCATTATTAATTACCTTTATAATGGCTTGAATATCGGCATTTGGAGCCAGGTGAAATCTGACCCGCAAGTGGTATTCCGGATCTGCATACCTAATAAAAAACCATTTGTCGATCATTTGTGAAGCAAGTAACTGATCCGTAATCATCTTGACAGGCCCCGACAATAGATCATCTGCACCTTTTGTACCGACATAAAATTTAAAATACAACCACTCACTTCCAATAGGAAAACTTCTTTTTACGCGATCATTCAAAATAGGAAAAACGGTCGGAATGCGGTTTTTTGCTTCTTTTCTTGAAAAAAGAGCTACTACTTCGTTTGTATAAGTCAGCCCGTTCACATCCTCAATAGCTATACTATCTGCAGGTTTTAAAAACTCTTTTAATTTGATGTTTTCTTTTTGACTTAACAATTGAAAAAATATTTCCCTGCACAACTCATTTTCAAAGTCGATCAGAATATCATGGTCATATTCTGAAAATACAACCAAATCAGGTATTTGCCATTTTAACCTAAATGCTTTTAGAAGATTTATTTTAGCATCGCCCTTGGCATCCAACAAGTATTTATATTCTTTTTTATCATAGAGCCATGAGGCAGGATTTATGATGACGTTTATTTTATCTGTTCTGTAATAAACGCGTGGTAAAAAGCGGTACACACGCTCCACAGGTCCCCAAGTAAACTGCAAAGGCCAGTGGAGCCCCTGAAATTGTAAATCTCCTAAAAAATGGTAAGCCGGATGCGTATCTACTGCATAATTATGTGCGGTAATAAGCCTTACGGATACTTCCTTGTTGAGTTTCTTTGAAAACAATACGAAACGATTGTTCTGAATACACAGATAAAGGTCGCTTAAATCAACGGTGTAGTCCCTGTTCTTGAGTGTTCCTGCCAAAAAAAGTAATTCATGTTGATGGGAAACCGAACGTTGTAGAATATTGCCAATACGGGAGTAATCCGGTAAATGAACCAGATCAAGTAAACAAACATCCGGATTGATCGAACGCTCATGGTCAATTATTCTATTGCCCAGCGCTTCAAGTTCCGGGCTTAAATGGGAGAAGCGGCTCAATATATTAGTGCCCCCGGACAATCCTGCACCGATTATCTGCACAGCCAGGCCAGACGCTGCATCGTCGGAGTGAACCAAAGAGGTCACGACATTTATCGAATCGGGCACATCTTCCCAGTTGGGTATCAAATCGGCAATATCTTTATCTGTAATTTCAACAGAATAATCCCCCGTTTTTCGGGATTCTAATAGTTTAGCCAGCAGAATTGAGTCTTTTCTACTCCATTCAAAAGAACTTATCTTTCTGAAATTATTGGAAGGCGGTGTAAAGGTGACATCATCAATTAAGGGATTGACATCCCTGATTGCATTTGCACCTACATAGGCAATACCTGTCTCGGGGTCCAGCGCCTCTAACAGCGGAACTGCTTTTGATTCGTATTTATCCCGAAATTTATCCCTAAAAGCTATTAAGTTCTCTTCTGCAGATGCGGTTGAAAGTTTATTCATAACCTCCAATCCCTTTCTTATTGCAGCGGCAATATTCATCTCCAGGTCCGCCTTTATAGCGGGCTTTATCAAATCTGTTTGAAAATATTTTGATGCTGCATACTTGGGTATTAAATCTTTGAACTTTATACGCTCATATAACGATATAAAATCCACAGGGCCTAAACTTCTCAACGCTTTGAGGTTCGAATCAATAAATCGGCATTCGTCTATTATTCTTTTTATATCCTCATGGAGCGTTGTTTGTTTTTCTATTGACTCAAGTTTTGACAGCAGCGCATCAAAATAGTAACCACTTGTTAAAACTGGTTCAATATCGGTCACTAGTATCTGCTTTTCAAGCAATGAAAAAACATATTGCTCCGCCTCGTCTTCAGATACGTCAAAGGCTGATAAGATTATGATAAGATCAGAAAATGTGGCGCCGTTTTTTGCTTTTTCAAGTACCTGTTCCAAATAATCTGTATGGGAGACGACAGACACGCTAAACTTTCTTCGATCTCCTTTATAATGATAATCAATAAATTTATATTTATCTAAAAGTTGATATAACGTAGTATTGGGATAAATCGTCAGGTAGCGAATTATATCTTTTTGTTGATGAAGAATTGTCTCCTTTACATTAAAAACGTATTCTACATCCAGACCTACAAAGCGATGGTTTTGTTCCTTTTCTCCAATCGTTATGCCTGATTTTGTTCCCCATGTACCATGGCTGACACCAGCAAACATGCCGAAAGGAGTACATCTGGTGCCCATTCTCAGCAGGTATTTTACCATGGACTGCACTAACTTTCCATTTTTATCCTCCTCTTTTACTTTGCCATTTACCCAGGCTTCGATGGACGATAGCAACCCTGGCGAAGCAATAAAAATTGCTTCGCGTACTATTTCATCTGAAAAAATATTTTTCAGGAATGCTTCCTGTTCCTTTTTTTCTTTAATTCTAATAAAATCCTGGATAGTGTTCCAGGGCAACAAAGGCGTCCGAAAAATAAATTGAGGGATAAGTTCAAAATTTCGCATTGTAATTTTTCTTGGTATAGTAGGTGCTCAAATTCATCGTTTTTCACTGCTTAAATACTGAACGTATGGTATAAAAAATACGATCAATGAGTCTCAGGTCTTCCGTAACAATTTCAGCCACTCCCTGGATTTCCTGGTTAGCTCCAATTACTTTGTCATGAGTAGTCAGCATTTTTTCCGGTAATTCAACATAAATCGTGTAAAAACCGCCAATGGGGGTTAAGGAGATTGATTTTACATATCCATTCACAACCCCGAATTCTCTGTAATTATACCCATCCAGTTTTATGATCGCCTTTTGTCCGACCCTTATTTTGCCCGAGTTTTGTTCTGCAATTGTAATTTTTCCAAAGCTTTTGGCAGTATTTATAGGGACAATATCAAACAAATCTTCATTGGCATTCACATATTGGTTGTTACTCCATATTCCATGAAATGAGATATGGCCATCGATAGGAGATTTGATCACATAGGTTTTTTCCCATTCTTCGATTGCTGCTCTTATCGTTTGCGTTTTCTCTTTTATTGAAATGAGCCTGGTTCTAGTGGTTTCCTCTTTCTGGTGCATCATTTCTACCAACTGTGATCTTAGTTGGTTTATTCTAATGTCATTGTTAATAATCTGTGTACTGATATTTTCCAAATCTCTCTGGTATTGTAATTGATTCGACTCCAGGATTTCCAGATCCGAGGCGCTTACTACTCCCTGTTCAAATAGTTGAGCATTTCTTTTATAGTTAGATTGCGCGATTCTGGTTTGCCGGGATAAAATATCTTCCTGTTTATTGATGGAAGCATTCAAATCCTCTATTTGTTTTATTTGCTTCAGTAAAGATGATTTTCGAAGAACAATATCATTGTCATTAATAGTGTATGTATAAATATTAATGTTCTCGATCAGGTCGGCATATAAATTTTGTAAACTTCCTAATTTCAGGTCTCTTTTCAGAGTCTTGACAGATAATAGCGCTGGATCCGTATTTTGCACATCAATAATAAATTTTTTCAGCAAGTATACATCTTCCAGATTGGCCGTATTCTCTACAACAACAAGGATGCTGTCTTTTTTGACAAGATCCTTATCTTTAGCATATATCCGTGCTATTTTACCTGAAATAGGCCAGATAACCCTAACCGTAGGGTTTTGGCTGGTCAATACAATCCGGCCAACAACGACGTCAGGATATTTAATAAAGAAGCACAGTACAAAGATGACGGCTATGAAGATGAAAAAAATATACATGCCGGCCCTTATCAGAAAGGGAGGCGTTTTTCCAAGCATCTCTACTGTGTATTCACTTCTTTCTTTGATTTGTTCAATTTTATCTTCTATCGGCATAATTATGAACCAAGTTCTAACTGATTTTTAACCAGTGAATAATATTTCCCTTTTTGACGGACAAGATCGTCATGGTGTCCTTTTTCAAGAATCTTTCCTCCTTCCAGAACAATAATCTGGTCGGCATTCTTCACAGTGCTAAGCCTGTGGGCAATAATGACAACAGTTCTGTTTTGATAAAATTTCTCCAGTTTTTCCATAATGGCTTGTTCATTATTTGCATCCAAAGCACTGGTAGCTTCGTCAAAAAACAAATATTCCGGGTTTTTGTAAATAGCCCGGGCAATCAACATGCGTTGTCTTTGTCCGCCACTCAAATTCCCTCCCTGGCTACTTAACATGGAGTTGAATCCGTTTGGCAAAGAACTGATCAGTTCTTCCAGGTTGGCAATCCTGACAGATTCGGCTAATCGCTTTCTATCGACGGGTACTTCGGAATCAGACTCTGTAATATTACGCAATATTGTATCCGAGAAAATAAAACCGTCCTGCATCACTACCCCACATTTTTGACGCCACGATCTGGTATCCACATCTGCAAGATTAATATTTCCAATTTTGATAAAACCGGTATTGAGCGGGTATACTTTTAGCAGCAGTTTCATAAGTGTAGTTTTTCCACTTCCGCTAACTCCTACAATAGCCGTTACCTTTCCTTTTGGAATGTTCAGGTTTAATTCTTCCAGTACATTTGGTGTATTTGCTCCCTTATACCGAAAACTCAAGCCGTCAATATTGATATCGCCCGTTTCCGGAGGAGTTAGAAATTTTGCACTCGTTCCTCCGTCTTCTTCTGCCTGATTATGGATATCTGATATCCTGTCGAGGCTTATTCTGGCATTTTGGTAGGACATGATAAAATCAATAAAACTTCTGATGGGATTATTCAACTGTCCGATGATATATTGTATAGAAATCATCGTACCCAATGTAAGTTGCCCATCAATAACACCTTTGGCCGCAACGTATGTCAGCAAAATATTTTTTAACTCGCTTATAAATGTGCCTCCCGTTCTTTGAATATGAAGTAGCGAAAGGTTCTTCATTTCTACTTTAAAAAACTTAACCTGTGTTTCTTCCCATTCCCATCTTCTTCTTTTTTCAGAGTTGTTCAGTTTTATTTCCGACATCCCCTGTATGATCTGAATACTGCTGCTCTGGCTATTTGACATTTGATCAAAACGCATGTAATCTACCTTTTCCCTTTTCTTCATAAAGATTAATACCCATAAAATGTAGAGGACTGTACCTGCCAGGTATAGAAAAAATATCCAGAAATCATAAAGTAACAATACAATTCCAAAAACAAGGAGGTTGAAGACAGAAAAGAGCATCATTAGCGACTGCTCTGATAAAAACTGTTCCAGACGCCTGTGATCCTGGATTCTTTGAAGGATATCACCCACAGAGCGGCTTTCAAAGAACGGGATTGGCAATTTCATCATTTTTATCAGAAAATCTGATAATATAGTAATGCTGATCCTGGATCCCAAATGCAGTAACAACCAGTCTCTGATTATTTCGACGGTGGTTCTGGAAATAAACAAGACAAGTTGCGCGATTAATATTAAGTTGATGAAGCTAATATTCTGATAGTTAATCCCATAATCAACTACACTCTGTGATAAAAAAGGTAGAATTAACTGGATAATGGTGGCAATAATAAGCCCCAGAATAAGCCTTACAATAGTTGATCGGTGAGGTGTCAGATACGGCCATAAGAAACTAAGGCCTTTCTTTTCATCACTTTTTGGAACGGGATCAATGTCATCTTTTTGAAATTCCGGAGTAGGTTCTATCAATATAACCAAACCTTCATCTCCATTACCCTGATCTCCGGTTAACCAGCCATCCAGAAAATCTTTTTTCTTGTAAACCAGCAAGCCGGAAGCCGGATCAGAGACGTATACTCTGCTGTCGGTAACTTCATATACAACCACAAAATGGCGTTGCCTCCAATAGGCAATGCAGGGCAACGGCGCCTGATTGCGCAAAACATCGAAGGATA
>JALHMA010000088.1 GCA_022844265.1 Saprospiraceae bacterium
TCGTTGACTAAATAACGCGTCGGGAAATTATCCGTGCCGTCTGCCACCACGTCGTAATCCCGGAGGATGTCGAGCGCATTGTCCGAACGCAGGCGCGTATGGTGTACCCTGATGTCGATGTAGGGATTCAGCGATTCGAGGCGTTTTTTGGCCGCAAGGGCTTTTGAGTGGCCTACATCATTTTTTCCGAATAACACCTGGCGTTGCAGGTTGCTGTCATCCACCTCATCAAAATCGACAATACCGATGACGCCAACGCCCGCCGCTGCCAGATACAGCAGCAAGGGGCTGCCTAATCCGCCGGAGCCGACGACGAGCACCCGGGAGGCTTTCAGTTTTTGCTGGGCGGCCAGGCCGAAATCAGGCAGTATGATGTGGCGGTCGTAACGCGCCATTTCAGCCGGAGAAAACCGGATATCTTCGTGGAATGACATGGTATTTACTAATAAGTGGTTATCGGTTATCAGTGTTCATAATCAAGCATTTACCAGGCATTTAGCCAAAACTAATTTTGCACGCCTGATCATTCCTGTAAAAATAAACAAATGGGTCTGCAAATTGATTTAAATCGAAGTCTTGCCTGATAAGTAAAAAGGGAAAAAGAGCAAAGTGCAAAAGGCAGTGTAAATCAATGAGTTACAAAAGACACAGTTTTAACTAATTTTGCACACCTACTTATTTGGGCTATTATTGCTTGATTGCTACTACAATGAAAGAAATCCGTCACATCGTCGACACATACGGGCGAATTGATTTTTCCAGGCATAAAGCGGCCCTCGCTACGGTCGCCCGTGTGGAAGGTTCCTCGTACCGGCGTACCGGCGCACGTATGCTGGTGCTCGATAACGGTACTTACCTGGGCGGTATCAGCGGCGGTTGTCTGGAAGGCGACGCCTTGCGCCGGGCGCAAAAAGCAATCGCTTCCAACCAGTCTTCCGTTATCACTTATGATACCACCCGCGACGACCACAACCAGATCGGCATAGGACTGGGTTGCAATGGTATCATCGACGTGTTATTCACCCCGCTCGATCCGGCAGGCGCCAATAATCCGATTGCGCTCCTCCGGGAACGAATGTACAGCCGCAGGCCGCGTCTGCTGGCTACCATAACGGGTTGCGAGGCGCAGCCGGAGGTGCTCGGCATATCCGTGCCTTTTGAAAACCGCTCCCAATGGGCAAGCGATTTCCCCATTCCCGAATTAAGTGAACAAGTGCTGGCCGATGCGCTGAACGCTTTAAAAAACAGCGAAACCCATACGGTTACATATCAAACTGCTGCGGGTGACGCTGTGCGGGTTTGTCTGGAAGTGCTGATGCCCGCCACGCATCTCGTGCTTTTCGGCAGCAACAACGATATATACCCCATGGCCCGCATCGGCAAGGAACTCGGCTGGGACCTGACGGTGATGGCCAATCCCCTGAAAGTAGAAAAATCGCTGTTTGCACTGGCTACCCGGGTATTGAATCCGAAAGAAGAAGAAGAACCTGCGATCGATGATTTTACGGCTGTTGTGCTCATGGCACACGACTACAAGACGGATCTGCACAACCTGCGGAAACTGCTGGGTTCAACAGCGCGTTATATCGGTTTGCTGGGCCCCCGAAAACGCGCACAAAAAATGTTTGATGCCTTTGAAGCCGAAGGAATTACAATCTCCGATGACTTGATGGCGCGCATTTTTGCGCCTGCCGGACTGGATATCGGCGCCTTAACCCCCGAGGAAATTGCCTTGTCTATTGCCGCAGAAATTCGCGCCTGTTTTGCCGGAAGGCAGGGGGGAGCGCTGCGGCTGCGGGAAGGAACAATTCATGAACAGGTTGAGGCGTTGAGGCGTTGAGATTGTTGAGTACGACCACTCAACCCTCAGCCCCTCAACAATCTCAACATTCTCAACATCTCAACAAACTCAACCCACATCATCCCTTGCTACTCGACAACCACGGCCGCACCATCAATTACCTCCGCCTCGCAGTCACCGACCGCTGCAACCTGCGTTGCCACTACTGTATGCCCGAACACGGTTTGCAATGGCTGTCGCGTGCCGATTTATTGAGTTACGAGGAAATGTTGCGCTTGTGCCGGGTTTTGATAGGGCTGGGAATCAACAAAGTGCGCATCACCGGCGGAGAGCCGTTTGTGCGCAAAGACCTGATGAAATTCCTCACCGAACTTTCTCGCATAGAGGGTCTGCAACAAATCAACCTCACCACGAATGGCGTTGTCACGGCGCCGCTGGTGCCGGAATTGAAAAAAATCGGCATCCGCAGCGTCAACCTCAGCCTCGATACGCTCGACCGCGAGCGTTTTTTTCAGATCACCCGCCGCGACGAACTTCCAAATGTACTCGAAACAATGGACGCTTTGCTGCGACACGATATTGCCGTGAAAATAAACGCCGTCGTCATGGACGGTCAAAATACGGACGACATGATTCCGCTGGCGAAAATGGCGCAAAACCTGCCGGTGGATGTTCGATTTATAGAAGAAATGCCCTTCAACGGCGGCGACCATGTCAATGTAATGCCGCTCTGGGATCACCTGCGCATCCTCGATACGCTTCGTGCGGAATGGCCCGATCTTGAAAAAATTCCCGATCCGCCATTTTCCACTTCCATGAATTATCGCGTGCCGGGGCATAGCGGCACAATCGGTATTATTGCCGCCTGGTCGCGTACCTTTTGCGGCAGTTGTAACCGTATCCGCGTCACACCCCAGGGCGTTTTAAAAACCTGTCTCTACGACCACGGCGTTCTTCACCTGCGCGACCTGATGCGGGAAGGACTGAGCGACTCGCAACTGGCAGATCATTTAATATTTGCATTCAACCACCGCCATAAAAACGGCTGGGAAGCGGAAGAAGCGAGAAAGGGGATTCCGGTGGAGGAATCTATGGCGACGATAGGCGGATAACAGAGAGTGAGAGGGGTGAGAGGAGTGAGAGATGTGAGATTATAAGAAGAAGATGCAACAATAATATGATAACTGTCAGCGAAGCCGAACAAATTATCCTGTCGCACTGCAAGGATTTTGGTGTGGAATATGTGCCTTTTCTGTCCGCGCGGGGCCGGGTGCTGGCTGAAAACATCGCCGCCGACCGCGACCTGCCGCCCTACGACCGGGTGACGATGGACGGCATTGCCATTCAATATTCCGACTACGCAGCGGGCTGCCGGGCATTCCAGATCGTGGCCACCCAGGCCGCCGGCGACCCGCCGCCTACTGACCTGTATTCATCATTCATCATTCATCATTCATCGTTTACGAAGCCTTGTATTGAAGTGATGACCGGCGCCGCCCGTTCTTCCGTCACCGACACCATCATTCCTTACGAGCACATGCACATCGCCGATGGTATTGCACACATCAAACAGGAACCTGTATTGCCGAGGCAAAATGTCCACTTTCAGGGCTGCGACCGGCGAAAAGGCGACACCGTAATCTCCGCCGGACAAATCATCGGCCCGACACAGGTCAATATGGCCGCCGCTGTGGGCAAATCCGAATTGCTGGTTAAAAAACTGCCCCGCGTGGCGATTCTTTCCTCCGGCGACGAACTGGTGGATGTGACAGACACCCCGCTGCCTTACCAGATACGCCGCTCGAACAACTATTCCACCTATACCGTCCTGCGGCATTATGGCGTGGAAGCGCTGATGTTGCACTTGCCCGATGACCTGGACGCAATTCGCCGGGAGGTCGCCCGCCTACAGACCGAGTTCGACGTGATTATATTGAGCGGCGGCGTCTCTATGGGCAAATTCGATTACATCCCGCAAGCGCTCGAAGACACGGGCGTACAAATGCACTTTCACAAAGTGCGGCAGCGGCCCGGCAAACCGTTCTGGTTCGGAACCTTCGACGAACGCGGCGTGGTGTTCGCCCTGCCTGGCAATCCGGTTTCCACGTTTATGTGTCTGCACCGCTATGTGTTGCCCTGGCTGGAAACATCGCTGGGTTTTCCCCCTGTGCCGCCCGCTTGCGCTGTTTTAGCAAAAAAAGTGCGTTTCGAACCGCAAATGGTATATTATATCCAGGTAAAACTGCGGCAGGATGCGGATGCGCGCCTCTGGGCCGATCCGCTGGAAGGCCGCGGCTCGGGCGATTTCGCGAATCTGCTGGACACGGATGCGTTTCTGGAATTGCCCATGGAACGGACGGAATTTGAGGTGGGGGAGGTGTTTCGGGCCTGGCGGTTTAAAGGGGTTTGACAGAATAGTGAGGAATGGGCATTTGAAAAAGGTTATTCCCGACTTGTACCAGATGTATCTTTTGCTTAAAACGTCTTACTTTTGTGTCATGTTACAGCCACTGTTTTTAGAAAAATTGCCCCAGGTAAGGCAAATTCTGCGTGAGCATCGGGTCAAGAGCGCCCATGCCTTTGGATCGGTATGTACCGACCGGTTTGGTGATAACAGTGATATTGACTTGCTCGTAAGTTTTAAAAAAATTCCGTTTGGCGAATACGCCGAAAACTTTTGGTCTTTGGAAGAATCCTTGAAAAACCTGCTTGAACGAGAAGTGGATATCGTGGTAGAAAAAAATTTGCGTAATCCGTTTTTTATTAAAGTTATGAACCAGACCAAAACGCCAATTTATGAGTGACGAGCTGCGCAAATATTTGACAGATATTCTCTTTGCGGTTTCTGAAATCGAATCTTTTATAGGTGAAAAGAAAAACTTCAACCGTTTTCGCAAATCGGCTTTGATCAGGGCAGCAGTGGAAAGGAAAATTGAGATCATTGGCGAAGCCATGAACAATGCCCTCCAACTGGATGATAACTTACCTATTTCTAATGCCCGCCGGATTGTCAATACCCGCAACAAAATTATTCACGGCTATGACGAAGTAGACGAAGTGATGATTTGGGAAATCGTGATCAAACACCTGCCGATTCTTCAAAAGGAGGTTCAGTTTTTGCTTGAGTAATACACTAAAATTATACGAGAATGAATAGTACCGAAAACATATTGAGTTCAGAAAGTGACTTTGTTGAAGTTTTGGAAAAATGTAAAGGTCTTGATTACTATATTGGCACAGAAAAAACTAATAAAAAGCAAAAAAATATTATAATAAAAAAGATTAATTTATTGATAAAAGAAATTAAGAGTGGCAATCATAAATTGTTAGCCAGAAGTGAATGCAAGAGTAACATTAAAAAAAAACTAGGGTTCGACGAACATTATTCTAATCTATTGTTTTCGATTGGAGATAAGGCCAAAAATTATTATAAAGATGAGATAAGGCCTTATACAGAGTCTCCTGTAAGTGACATCAATGATTATTCAAAGGAAGTTATTAATTGGATTTTTGACGAATGCAAAAGAAAGTGGGATGTTGACGACTATTTTCAGAATGAATCAAATAAAGAAGATTTCTTGAAAAAATTGCTTGAAAACCAAGAATATATTCATTATTATCAATACTATCTTCACAACGTAGATAGTGATTATTATCAAGTTAACTATGTTTCAAGTACGGAGAATCCAAAAATTACACTTAATGAAAGTGAACATGATAAAGTTGTTTTTTTATTCTGGATACCTTATGCGTTTTCAATGCTGCGTTATGACGAAGTTAAGTTCAAAATAATATCAAATAACCTAAAAGTAGATAAGTTGCCCACTTTTGAGAAGCCATATTATCCTAGTGAATATGAACATGTTATTAGAGGGTGTATTTTTCCTAGTTTTATTCTATGTGTTCTAGATATTTCAGAAAACTATGTAGTTTTTAATCCCAAGATTGAAGATGATTATGCTCTTTGGGTTGAAGATGGTTTTGATATAGATATAGATCAAATTAATTTTCGTAAAATTTTAAAAAGCACCAACTATAATGCAGGCATATCGTTTACAAATAATAAACTAGAAGATTATAAATGCTGAGGATCGTTTTATGCAATAATCAAAGTTTGCTAATTACTAGCAAGAGGGCCCTTGGGGATTGTATGGATGAACCCCTCAATAATCCTGGGTTTTTAAACTATAAACAATGACCTTCTCCCACCTCGATTCCTCCGGCCGCGCCACCATGGTGGATACCAACGCCAAACAAGTGACCCGGCGCAGCGCCACCGCCCGCAGTATTGTCGTGCTGCCCGAAGAAGTGCTGGCGCAATTAGTTGATGGCGCCGAATTGCGCTCCGCGAAAGGCGGCGTGTTCCAGACGGCCATTCTGGCGGGCATCATGGCGGCCAAAAAAACCGGCGACCTGATCCCCCTTTGTCACCCGCTGGGACTTGAACATTGTCACATCGAGATACGTTTGGATGAAAAACAACAGGTGGTGATCGACTGCACGGCTGTCATTACCGCCAAAACCGGCGTGGAAATGGAAGCCCTGGTCGGGGCCAGCATTGCAGCGCTGACCGTATACGACATGTGCAAAGCCCTCTCGCATGATATTGTGATCCGGGAAACGAAACTGATGGCAAAAAGTGGGGGGAAAAGGGATTTTTTAAGACAGGTTTGATGGTTTGAAAAGGTTTGATGGTTTGAGGTGGTAACCTAAGCTATAAGTTACCACCTCAAACCATCAAACTTTTCAAACCATCAAACCTACTCAAAACCCTTCAAACCATTACCTATACAACCCATGCAACACACAAAACACCCCAAACTCCCCCGCCCGGCGCTCGGCCGTTTCGGCCGCAACGAATGGGCTTTTGTGGGTACTACCTGCGGCAATATCCAGCAATTGGCGCGGCATCTCGTCTCTGCCCTGAGCGACCGCTACCACTGCGCCTATCTGGATGCCGACCACGCCGGCGCAGATACCGAAGCGGGGTTGCCGGGAATACTTGCAGCAGGCGCTGCCATGGAGTACACCGACGCTATTCACAGCCACCAACTGCGGGTAAATGCCAAATGGGGCGCACACCAGTTTCGGCAGGTGCTCAACGAAGCCGACCTGATTGTAGTCAACGGCAACCACCACGAAGCCGTTGCACAGGTCGTCGTGATTGATCCGGTGAAAGAAAACTCTTTGCGCAAACGCCTGTCGCAACTGACCGATGTCCGGCTTATCCTGCTGGCTGAAGGGGTGGAACAGGTTTTTGATTTTGTGGAAAATGCATTGCCCGATACCGAAAGAATCCCCCGTTTACGGCTGACAGACCAGGCCGGTATCCTGCGTTTTTTTGAACAGGAAATGTTGAAAAAAATCCCTCCTGTCAACGGCCTCGTACTCGCCGGCGGCCGCAGCCTGCGCATGGGCCGCGACAAAGGCGCTATTGCCTGGCACGGCAAACCGCAACGCGAATATGCGGCGGACATGTTAAAAAACTTTTGCGGGGAGGTGTTCATTTCCTGCCGCTCCGGCCAGGAGGCCGACATGGGAACAGTCTATCCGACCTTGCCGGATACCTTCGCCGATCTTGGACCTTATGGCGCAATCCTGTCTGCTTTTCGCCAGGCGCCCGACCGGGCCTGGCTGGTGGTAGCCTGCGATTTACCTTTGCTCGACCATGCAACGCTTGATTTTTTATTAAAAAACCGGCAGCCACGGCGTGTGGCAACTGCCTTTGAAAGCCCTTTCGACCAAATGCCGGAACCGCTCATTGCGCTCTGGGAACCAAAGAGTTACGCGGTGTTGCTCTCGTTCCTGGCGCAGGGTTACTCCTGTCCGCGCAAAGTGCTGCTCAACTCGGATACGTCGATCCTCCAAGCGCCGGAGCCGGAAGCACTCACGAATGTCAATACACCGGAAGAAGTTAATGAACTGGGATTGAGAAAGGGTTGATGAGGGTTGAGGTTGTTGAGCGTTGAGGTTGTTGAGAGGCCAATACGTATTTGAACACTCTCTTCGTTAGAGCGGCCCTCAACAATCTCAACGCTCAACAACCTCAACCCTCTTCAACCCTTCCCCAATCCAACTCAACCATTCAACACCATGCACATCAACATACTCGCTTTCGGCATTGCCAAAGAAATCTGCGGCGGCTCCACACTCCAGGTGGAAGTGCCCGACCATGCTACTGCCGGCGAACTGAAACAACTACTGACCGAACAATATCCGCGACTCGGCGGACTGAGTTCTTTTTTGCTGGCGGTGAACGAAGCGTTTGCAGCGCCGGATACACCGCTTTCCGCCCGCGATGAAGTGGCGATTATTCCACCTGTGAGTGGAGGATAGTTCAGTAAAAAGGCAACATTGCAAACAATGGATATCGATGTAATTATTTCAGATAAACCTTTGGACATCATGGCCTGTGTCGGTCAGGTGACCAGGCCGAACGCCGGCGGTATCGATGTTTTTATCGGAACCGTACGCGATGCGACACAGGGAAAAGCAGTGCTTCGCCTCGAATTTGAAGCATATCAAAGTATGGCGATCCGGGAAATGCGCCGTATTGCGGAGCAGGCTTTTGCGAAATGGCCGGTTCATGCCATCGCCATACACCACCGCACGGGCGTGTTGCAGATTGGCGAAGTGGCGGTTGTGATTGCCGTATCGGCGGCGCACCGGGCAGCAGCCTTCGAGGCCTGTCGTTTTGCCATCGACACGCTAAAACAGATGGTGCCTATCTGGAAAAAAGAAGTGTTTGAAGACGGGGAAGTGTGGGTGGCAGCGCATCCTTAGAGGTGAGAAGCGAGAAGTGAGAGGTGAGAGGTGAGAAGTGAGAGACATCCCGCTTGGCTGCTCGATAGTTTTGGCACGGGCTTTTCAGGCTTGTAATCGTGAGTTGTGAGTGGCATTAACTGGGTGCCATTCACGATTCAGATTCCCTAAGGAACGATGAAATAACAACTTCCCGATTTGATGCCATTCTTTTGCCGCTATCCATCCCATCTTTTTCGTTAAATAGCGCTGCTATTCGCCTCAAAAGATAGTCGGCTGGCACCAAAATAATTGGCCTGAAATCGTGAACTTGTTATTTCATCGTTCCTAAATAAAAAATAATCCCAAAAAAGATTGTGCCGCTCATTCCTCATCCCTCATTCCTGATTAAATCCAGTGCTTCAAAAATCGCCTCGATTTCATCAAAGGATTTCACCCCGACCCGTTCTTCTTCGCCGCCAGCGAGGTTCAGGCCCGCAGGTCGAAGGACATCCAGCAGGCCGGGCCATTGGTCGGCTGACAGGTCGGCGTGGATCAGCACGGGGTAGGCGGCGCAGCGCTCTTTCCAGCGTTCCATATCGGGCAGCGCTCCCGTAGCCAGTTCGACGATTTTGGAAATATCAATTAAAAAATACTGAACATAAGGCGCCGTTTCCTGCAACAAGCGATCTATATCCGGGTCTCCGCCTTCCAGGGCAGCTATAACAGTCAGGCCGGCCAGTGCCGACAGATCAGCACCGTGCAAGGCGGCAGGTACCTGTACCGCGTCCAATCCGAAAAAAGCCGCAGCCTCCCGCACATAACTCAGGGGAGCATGTGTGAATTCACCCACAATCCGCGGCCCTTCCACCCATTCCCGAATGGCTTTCATGTACATCGGATCGAGGTACCCTTCCGTATTTTCTTCCAGGTTGAACCCTAAAAAATCTGCCTCCCGCGCTGCAAAATAACGAGCGTCGGTCAGGCTGGTAATGCCGGATGCTTTGATGAGCATTTTAGTTATCTGTTATGGGTTATTCGTTATCAGGGCAAATACGCTTGGTATTTCAAAAAAAATCAGCGCAAAGTTCTACAATAGGAGGCAAATTGATGATACCATTTGGATATAAGTAGTTATCCGTTATTAGTTATTGGTTATCAGCGTTGATAATCAATAACTAGTTAGTTTTGCAGCTTTAAAAATCAAATCCTCCATTTTTGAAAAAACGTATTTTTCTCTGGCTTTTCTTTCTGTTGGCGGTAGCGGTCACCGCCTGGAAACTCTATTCCAATAAAAAAGAACTGGAAACGGATGCCGAACTCAGCAAAGTTGTTCGCGATTTTGTCCCGGTTGAAGTAACCAAACCCCAAATGGAAACCCTGGCGAATACGCTCCAGGCCGATGGTATTTTCCTGCCGGTCAAGGAAATGTTTGTCATTTCCGAAACGGCGGGCCGCGTACTGGAAACCTATAAAAACAAGGGCGAGTGGGTCACGGAAGGCGATCTGATCGCAAAGGTAGACGATGAACTGCTGCGTATAGAACTGGAAGCCACCCAGGCCAATCTGGCCAAGCTGCGCAAAGACCAGGAACGGCTGGCCAATCTCATTGAAGGAGAAGCCGCGCCCAAAAATAAAATTGAAGACCTGCAATTGGGCCTTTTAGCCGCCGAAGCCAAGGAAAAGGCCTTGAAAAAACAAATTGCCAACACGAGTATCAAAGCCACGATGACCGGCACCATGGGTTTGCGGTTTATCGAACGCGGCAGTGTGATCGGTCCGGGTATTCAGGTGGCGCAAATTACCAACCTGGAAAAATTGCTGCTGATGGTAAAAGTGACGGAACGCGATGTGTTAAACATCCGCAAAGGCCAGATTGTCAAGGTAATAGCCGATGTGTATCCCGATGCACAAGTGACAGGAAAGGTAACGAATATAGGCCTGCGGGCTGACAACGCCTTTAATTACGATGTGGAAATAGAAGTGACCAACCCCAGAAACACTCCCATGCGCGCCGGCATGCACGCCAAAGCGATGTTTACGTTTGATGCGAACAGACAGGGACTGACGTTGCCGCGCAAAGCCATTGCGGGGAGTTTGCAAGAGGCCAAAGTATATGTCGTCGTACAGGATTCGCTGGTGGAATTGCGCACCATTCGGGTAGGCGGCGTTTACCACGACAAAGTAGAAGTGCTTTCCGGCTTGCAGCAGGATGACCGGGTGGTGGTTACAGGCCAACTCAACCTTTCCAATGGCGCAAAAGTGCAAGTGCTGCGCTAAGTTAAAAGGTAAAATTGCAAAATGCAACTCAGTGGTTTGCATTGCTTTTTGCCCTTTGGATTTTTGCGCTTTGCAGTTTTGCCCTTTTACTTAAGTTTCATCCAAACAACAAAACCGTGTCTGACATAAACCAGCGTCCTGCTCATATCCCTGCCCTCGACGGGGTGCGGGGTATTGCCGTCCTGCTGGTTATGCTGGGTCATTTTCTGATCCGGGAATGGTGGGCCGATCCTCAATGGTACACCCTCCTGCAGGGAGGCTGGCTCGGCGTCGACCTGTTTTTTGTGTTGTCCGGATTCCTGATTACCGGTATTCTGCTGGACACCAAAGGCCGCATCGATTACTGGAGCAGCTTTTACCGGCGGCGTATTCTCCGTATTTTCCCTTTGTATTACACAGTGGTCATTATCACCTGGTTTTCAACCTATTTCATTGAAAATCAACGACCTGAAGGATATGATTCTTTTTGGTGGTTTTTCGGTTTTGCGCCGAATATTGCCGTGGCCCTTAAAGATGAATGGTCCTGGCACAGCCATATTTTTAACCTGAATCACTTGTGGTCGCTGGCGGTGGAAGAACAGTTTTATATTTTCTGGCCGCTGATTGTTCGTTTTGTGCCCATCCGTTATCTGCTGGTGCTCTGTGCCCTGCTGGTGTATTTTAGCACCGGTCTGCGCCACTGGACGGATGACCTCATGCACACCAGCATGTCGAGGGCAAGTTATGTGCTGCCGTATTGCCGCATGGACGGCCTGGCCGCAGGCAGTTTTCTGGCCGTTTTTTTCAGGCTGGAGTTGCAGCATTTTATTCCATTCGACAAATGGATTGCACGCATTCTTTTCTGCTGGATGGGTTTCCGGATCGGAGACGGGCTGTGGAACGGCAATACGCAATACCTTGCCACGATGACTGCGCTGTTTTTTGCTTCGTTTTTATACCTGGCATTAAACCAAAAGCCGGGAGCCTGGGTGCGCCGTTTGTGCGAAAACGCTTTTTTGCGCCACCTCGGGAAATACAGTTTCGGCCTGTATGTTTTCCACCAGATGTTTGAATACTTCTGGCACGATTTCTTCCGGGATCCTTTGCTGGCAAGCGGCCTGGGGACTGTCTGGAGTCAGATTCTTTATATTCCCTTGGCTTTTGCAGGCACCTACCTGCTGGCGCGCATCAGCTGGGTTGTGCTGGAACAGCCGTTTTTAAGGTTAAAACACAAGCGTGTTTAGTGTTTGGTGTATAGTGTTTGGGGCGCTTCGCCTTTGGCCTTGCATGGTGTGTGGTGTGTAGTTTTTAGTGTTTGGGGCGCTTGCCTTTGGCCGTGTTTTGGTGTTTGGTGGTACTTTGCCTTTGGCAACCTGAAAAGTCCAGGCCAAAGCCATGAAAGCAGCCGAACGGGATACTCTCTCACCCTCTCACCCTCTCACCTCTAAAGTCCGAGCAGGTGCCCCATCAACTCTTTTTTCGCCAGTAGATAGTCGCGGCTGTCTTCAGTAGCAGGGATTTCGATGGGGATACGTCCGACCACCTGAATCGGCGAGCGGCGCAGCGCTTCCACTTTATCGGGATTGTTGGTAATGAGTTCGATTTCCCGGATACCCAGGTCTTGCAGGATAAAAATGGCGCAATCGTATTGCCGCGCATCCACATCGTAGCCGAGGTGCGTATTTGCATCGGCGGTATTGAAGCCGAGGTCTTGCAGGTTGTAGGCTTTCAGTTTATTAATCAGACCGATGCCGCGTCCTTCCTGTCGGAGATACACCACTACTCCACCACGTGCCGCCGCAATTTTCAGGGAAATATCCAGTTGTTCGCCACAATCGCAACGGCGGGAACCAAAAACATCGCCCGTCATACATTCCGAGTGAATACGCACGGGGACAGGTCGCGAAGGGTCAAAGCCCTGCGCTATCAAAGCGAGATGTGGCATTCTTTCAGCAGGATCATCGGCATAAGCGATCATCTGAAATGGCCCGTAACGGGAAGGAATGGGGGCTTCTGCTTGTCTGTTCAAAATCAAAACAATTCAGTCGTATTCATCCGGAGAACCCGGCGCATCCGAGCGTGTTCATGAAAGTGTGGCACACCTTCAATCGAATATTGGAAATCCATTAATTGCCTGAGAGAGGCCGCACTGCTGCGAACACGCCCGCGCATTCTGCAATAAACACTGCAAAAGTAGTTTGGTTACAGGAGAGACTTACATTTTTCAGCACATTTAGCAGTGTTTGTCCAATTCTACCTCGCAGCGCCAGGCATAGGAAAAGACTTAACGCACAAACGGAACTTCTACGGTCAGGGTATCCTGGGTAAAATCGCGCCAGTTATACGCTTTGAGCAGACTTTGGGCGGCTTCATCGCAACCGTAACCCAGGGGCCGGAGCACTTTAAAATCGGTGGCTCTACGTTTCCGGTCGAGCCGCAAGGATACCTGCACATAACCGCTGATATTATTCTGGCGGGCCGCTTCCGGCAGGCGGGCATTGCGGCGCAGGTAATCCTCTAATGCGATCATGGCAAAATCGGCGGGTTGCATGGCATTGCCTGGAGCCTGTTGAGCAGGTTGTGATCTGGCAACTTTCCCGGCAGTTTCCACTTTCTTTTTGGCGCCCTTCGCATCATCGGCATAAGACTGCTCTTTTTTTTGCTCCGCCACTTCTTCCATAGCAAGATCGGCTTCGGGTTTCGACGCTACTTCTTCATCCGCAGTACTGGCGGCAGGTTGTGTCACAGGCGCCGGTGCTGCTACTATATCCTTACTTTCAAAGGCCTCTATCCGGTCAGGTTCCGATCGGGCCACAGCGCCCGAAGTGGCAGCAGACCCGCCTGGAGCAGGCGGTGGGGGGCTTACACTTTTCGACTGCATGGGAGCAGGCTCGGCTGGTGCAGCAGGCGCGTCGGACAATGTTTGGTTTTCTACTGTAGGCATTTCATTTTGGGCGATGGTATCCAATGGTCCCGGCGCAGGATTTTGGAAAAACCAGAGTGCGGCAATGAGTAAAACCAGGGCCGCTGCTGCTGCCCATATTTGTGGGAAAAGGTTACGCCGGACCGCTCCGGCGGGTTGTAGCCTGGCCCGTAAAGCCAGCAGGCGGGTATCGTGATCTTCTTCCGGGTGCAACATAAAACCTTCCAGTGCTTCCCTGCGAAAATCGTCGCTGCGTGCCAGCGCCTGTAATTCCTGTTCGTCGCCGCGCGTAAAATCACCGACCTGCCACTTTTGCAGCAAGTCGAGAAATCGTTTGTCGTCGGCTGGAACGCTCATTGTGAGTAGTGAATTGTGAGTAGTGAGTCGTGAGTGGTGAATCGTGAGTGGTGAGTGGTGAATCGTGAGTGAAGTGTGGCTTATCAACCTTTATAAACCCTCATAAACCTTTATAAACTTTTATAAACCTCATCAACCTTCATCAACTTTTTATAAACCTATAAACCCTTTTCAAACAGCGTTTGTCACGCCGTGTTTTTCCAGGCAGAGGCGCAGGTTTCGGCGTCCGTTCTGGATATAGGAGCGCACCTTACCCACATCCTCTTCAATGATGTCGGATATTTCCTTATACGATTTTTCTTCATAATAGAACCATTGAACGGTGTTGCGTTGCAATTCGTTGAGTTGTTTCAGGCATTTTTCCAACGGCGCGCTTTCCTGCGGCAATTCGTACTCCGCCGGCGCATCCACCGCGTCGAAGAACGCCATGTCTTCCGGTGCGTGGTGATTGGTGGGTCGCCGCTGTGCCTTGCGCCATTCCATCAGGCAAAAATTGCGGGCAAATACGTACAACCAGCCCCGAAACGATTCGATTTTATGTTCTTTTACCTTCCCCGTCAATGATTCATAAATACCCATCACGGCATCTTCCGCCTTCCCGGTATCTTTCAAAATTTTCAAACAAACCCCGTACACCATCGGCATATACCGCTCAAACAAGCGCCCCAATGCTTCCGTTTCGCCCTTTTGGACGTATTGCGCCAGCAACTCCTCATCGCTATGCTGTTCGGGTGTATTCGGACGGAAAAATCTGAGCATGAATCGGGTACAGAAAGATTGACCGCCAAAAGTATTAAAAGGATGCGATTTGGCAGGGAATTACATAAGAGGGAGGGAGGTTTATTTGTAAAAATCACGAACGGCTGTTTCGAATACATTTTCATATGTTTTCTACAATTCATATATATTCCTACATTTGGCATTTAATCCTGTTGCTTGATCGCCTGAATTCCAGATTATTTATCAGCGTCATTCTAATCACAAAACTTTTTCCTGTATGAAAAAACTATTTACACTCTTGCTGGCCTGTATTATCGGGCTGGACGTTATCAGTGCGCAAACACAGATCAAAGGCAATGTCAAAGACAACGCCGGAGAAGGCCTGACAGGGGTCAGTATCTCTGAAAAAGGTACTTCCAACGGTACCATTTCAGGCGCGGACGGCTCATTTGAACTGCGCCTTTCCGGTGCGAATGCCACCCTCATTTTCGCTTACACCGGTTATGAAACGATTACGGTTGCTGTAGCCGGCCAGTCCACCCTCGACGTGGTGATGGAAGAAAGCAGTTCTACCCTCGACCAGATCGTTATTGTCGGCTCGCGCCGCGGCAGCCGGGTCAAGTCAGAAACACCCGTGCCGGTCGATGTGATCACGCCGGCCCAGGTTATGATGCCCAGCGCTAAAATGGACATCACTTCGGCGCTGAATTACGCAGCCCCTTCTTTCAACTACAACAAACAAACGGGTTCCGACGGCGCCGACCACATCGACCTGGCTACCTTGCGGGGCTTGGGGCCCGACCAGACTTTGGTGCTGGTGAATGGCAAACGCCGCCACCAGACGGCTTATGTTTCGGTATTCGGCACCCGCGGTCGCGGCAATTCCGGTACCGACCTGAATGCTATTTCCGGAGCTTCTATCGACCGGGTGGAAATACTCCGCGACGGCGCTTCAGCCCAGTACGGCTCCGATGCGATTGCCGGCGTCATCAATATCATTACCAAAAACACCGTTGGCAAACTCAGCGGCAACCTCGGTTTTTCGGGCTACAGTGACCCCGATTACAACGCCGCCAATGCGGATGATCCTTCGCAATACTACACCGGCAGCAAATTTGACGGTCAAACCTTCAATGCCGGACTGAATTACGGCTTTGCCCTGGGCGACAAAGGCGGTTTTTTGAATATCTCCGGCGATTTCTCTACAGTCGGCAAAACCTTCCGCCAATCCATAGACGAGGATGAAATTCCGTATCCCAACTATGTGCGCCGGGGTTTTGGCGATGGCTCCATGACGGGCGGGGGGGCATTCCTGAATATGGAATTGCCCGCTTCGCAAAACAGCACTTTTTATGCTTTCGGCGGCGCGAATGTCAAAAAATCGGAAGCATTTGCCTATACCCGGAATTTCTCCGGTCGGCCCGAACGTTTTGTGACCGATGCCAATGGCAACCTGCTGGATCCTAATAATATCGTTCAGGAAATTGCCGATGGCAGCGACCGGTACTATAATCCACTTATTCAAACCGAAATTCAGGATTACTCCGGCGCTGTCGGTTTGCGCGGAGGCAGCCAGGGCAACTGGCAGTGGGATTTGAGCAACACGACGGGTTACAATAATTTCCACTTTTTTGGAGACAAGACGTTCAACGCCTCGCTGGGCGACGCCACCAAGAATCAATTCGACGACGGCGGCTTTTCTTTTCTGCAGAATACCAGCAACCTGAATTTTACCAAAGAAATAGCGGGCATTGCATCGGGGTTCAACCTGGCTTTCGGCGCTGAATACCGCTTTGAAAACTACCAGCTGTATGCCGGCGAAGAAGCCTCCTGGAAAAGTTATAACGAAGACAAAGCCCCGGGCGCGCAAGGATTCCCAGGTTACCAGCCCGGCGACGAAAAAGATGCAACCCGCAATGTCGTCGGCGCGTATGTGGATGCGGAGTTGGATGTAACGGAAAAATGGCTGGTGGGCGGCGCTTTTCGCGCAGAATATTACAGCGATTTTGGTTTCACCGGCAACGGGAAACTGGCAACCCGTTTTAAAATCAGCCCCGGTTTCAACCTGCGCGGTTCGGTCAGTTCCGGTTTCCGGGCGCCTTCGCTGCAACAACTGAATTTCTCCTCCACGTTCACGACGGTACAGGGCGGCAATATTTTTGAAGTCAAAATCGCCCCGAACGACAACGATATCACCCGTTCTGCGGGTATCGAGGAATTGAAACAGGAACGCTCCGTCAATGGTAGCCTTGGTTTTTCATCCCGCCTCGCGCCGGGACTGTCCCTGACAGTGGATGGATACATCGTAAAAGTAAAGGACCGCGTAGTGCTTTCGGGCCAATTCAGCGCAGATGATGCTTCGCTCAATCCCGCTTTCACGGCCAAATTGCAGGAACTGAATGTATCCTCCGCACAGTTTTTTGCCAATGCCGTGAATACGACCAATTCCGGCCTGGACATTGTGCTGGAATACAATAAAAGAATCGGCTCGAACCAGAACTTTAAAGTATTGCTCGCCGGGAATATTCAGAAAATGAACATCGACAAGGTAAACGTGCCGGAGCGCCTGAATAACAGTCCTTACTTCCTGAGCGACCGCGAAGAGAAATTTATTCTCGCTTCGGCGCCGAATCAAAAGGGCACCCTGAACCTGGAATACGGTATTGGCAGGTTTACCATCGGTACGCGCCTGAGCCTGTTTGGCAAAATTGTATTGCTCGGTTATGGCGAAGACGGCACGGGCGTCGACCCTATGGTGCCCACCGATGCTGACGCGAATGTGTATGTCAAAGACGAATACGTGTACGGTGCTAAAGTCGTCAACGACTGGTACCTGAGCTACCGGCTCAGCAAAGGCATTCAGGTGTTTGTCGGCGCCGACAACCTCACCAATGTACATCCCGACCTGGCCGTCGTGCAAGCGGCCAAAGGCTGGGCTTTCAACTGCGAAACCGGCGGCCCCTGGGATTCCGTGCAAATGGGCGGAAATGGCCGGCGCTTGTTCGCGCGGGCGGTTTTGAATTTTTAGTGAGTAGTGAGAGTGAGTAGTGAGTTGTGAGTTGTGAGTGGCATCACGTTAGGGGAAAGAACTCAATATTCTTTTAACGAGATGCCACTCACAATTCACAACTCACTA
>JALHMA010000089.1 GCA_022844265.1 Saprospiraceae bacterium
ATTACCGCCGTGTCCACAGCGGAAGTGATACAACGCGCATCACCTACTGAAACCAGCGTAACGATAGTATTCACAGCCGGCTGAATGGCTAACTGGAAACTTGCGCTTGGAATATTGGCCTGCGTGGGTTGTTGTACGCCGTTTAAGGCCCAGGTCAGCGAATAAGGCGGGACGCCGGTGAGTGTTACCGGAATGATAAACTGACTTCCCGCACAAACACTGCCGTTTGGCCCCAGCGAAGCGGTAGGCAAGGGGAAAAATACAACAGGCGTCCCCTGTGAAATTTTGATGCAAATATCCGTGGAATCCACATTGCCATTCACATCCGGATTGCCTGCTACTGCTGAAATGTAATAGGTGACGCCTGTTTGCATGCCGGGCTGGAATGTAAAAGAGGGCGTTGTGTTCCATGCCAGGATGGTACCGACCGGTATAGCGGGGTTGGTATGTAGTATAAAGCGCAGGATGTCATTGCCATCATCAATAAAGTTGTTGTTGTGCGTAGCGGTAGCAACTGCTCCCACACAAACCTCTATCGTATCCGTTAAATCCATCGACCCTGCGCTGGTGACACAATTGCAGGTAGAAGGGCCGCTCACCGTGATGTCGCCGCAATCATTGGCATCACGGAAAACAAAACTATAACCCTGCGCCTGTGGAATGGCGCTACTCGTAAATTGTGAACCGGTAAACGTTCCGGGTACGGAACTGCTTACAAGCGTAAGTGGCAAGGTGGCATTCAGCACATCAAAGGAAACGGTATAATCATTCGTTACAGCATTGCAATTCAGTTGCAGGTTGGTATACGAAGGTGGATAATTGATTGTAATCGTCGCTGAACCCTGCGCATTGCCTGTACAACCCGGCGATTCTACACTGATTAACTGGTAGGTGGTCGTCACGTTGGTATTTACCGGTATAAAATAAGGGTCTTCAAAAGTGGTATCCGGCGGTTGCACAACGCCATCTATGCTGTACACTACAATAAATGGTTGTGTGCCGGTTAAATCGATCATGATACTGGTATCTGCCGAGTTGCAAAAAGTATCGCTTCCCGACATCACTGCCGTAGGAGGTGTAAATACAAAAACGATCGCTTGCCCTGATACGGTACCGTTGCAGACGCCGTTTGTCACACTGACCAATCGGTAAATAGTGCCGTTAACGGGGTTTACTGCAAGTGGGAAATTGGGATTATTGGTCGTAATAGGCGGTTGCGGCACATTATTGGCAGAATAAACAAACGTAAACGGCCCTGTACCGGTAAAGGTGAAATCAATACTGGTACCTGTTCCATTGGTACAAATTTGTTCGCCCCCCGACACAACCCCGGTGGGCACATCCGTCACGGTAACAACCGCATTGCCGGAAACAGTACCGCTACAGCCGTCTGCACTGACACTTGTCAAAACGTATGAAGTGGTGGAGAGGGGTGTGACCGGAAATACAAACGTGTTATTAGTGGTCACAATCGGCGTTTGCGCAATGCCATTCGCTGTATAATTGACTGTAAAAGGCCCCGTTCCGGTAAAATTAATCGTCAGGTTTGTCGAAGTATTGGCGCAAATAGTTGTGGTGCCCGAAAGGGAGGCAGTAACCGGCGAAATCACTTCTACCGAATAAGTGCCTCCGGCTGATCCGGAGCATCCGGGCGCGTCCACCGTTTCCAGCACATAATCCGTCATGCCGGCGGCGGGTATGATCGGGATGTTAAACGTTGTGTTTGATGTAGTGATCGGCGGCTGGTTGACGCCGTTGACAGAATACACAAACGTATATGGGCCGGGACCCATAAAATCAAATCGCAAGGTGTCGCTTTGCCCGCTGCAAAGCAGGTTGCCGCCATTGAGCAACGAACCACTGGGGCTGGTTTCAATGGTAACCACGCCCTGTCCCGAAACCGTACCGACACATCCGCTCACGTCCACACTTGTCAGTAAATATGTAGTGTTCACAGCAGGTGAAACACTTAGCATGTATGGATTGTCGGAGGTAGTAACCGGTGTTTGGGCAATGCCATCAGCCGTATAATTGAAAGTATAAGGCCCTGTACCGGTAAAAGTTACCGTAAGATCGGCAGATTGGCCCTGACAAACGGAAGTCATGCCGGAAAGGGTAGCGGTCGGAGCGGCGCCAACGGTAATTACATAAGTGCCTCCTGTAGTGCCCGGGCAGCCGGACGAGGTGACACTCACCAGGGTATAGGTATTTACCCCGCCGGTGGGCGCTGCATCAATGGTATAAAACAAATCAGAAGTAGTAACAGGCGCCTGATTGACACCATTAATACTGTATACAAAAGTAAATGGCGCAGCGCCGGTAAACGCCACTTCAAGAGGAATGGACTGCCCGTTGCAAATCGTTGCATTGCCAGAAGTCAGGGTCGCCGTCGGAGCCGAAGCGCCAACGGTAATCACATAACTCCCACCCACCGTACCCGCACACCCGCCGGAGGTAACACTCACCAGAACATAGGTATTTACCCCGCTGGTGGGCGCCACATTCAAGGTGTGAATTAAATTGGAAGTGGTGACTGGCGCCTGGTTTACGCCATTGATACTGTATACAAAAGTAAATGGCGCGGCGCCGGTAAACGTTATTTCAAGGGGTACGGACTGCCCATTGCAAATCGTCGCATTCCCTGAAGTCAGGGTAGCTGTCGGCGCTGTACTTATATTCACATCGGCGTTACCGGAAACGGAGCCGACACAACCGCTTACATTCAAACTGGTTAGTAAGTACGTAGTATTTGCTACAGGTGAAACACTCAGCGTGTAAGGGTTGGCAGAAGTTGTAACGGGCGTTTGAGCAACGCCATTGGCCGTGTAATTGAAAGTAAAAGGTCCTGTACCGGTAAAGGTTACAGAAAGGTTGGCGTTTTGTCCCTGACAAACGGATGTTGTGCCGGAAAGGGTAGCAGTGGGAGCGGCGCCAACGGTAATCACATAAGTGCCACCTACTGTGCCGGGACACCCGGAGGAGTTAACACTCACTAAAGTATACGTATTTGTTCCGCTGGTAGGCGCCACATTCTGGGTGTGAATTAAATTTGAAGTAGTGACAGGCGCCTGGTTGACGCCGTTAATACTGTAAACAAAAGTAAATGGCGCGGTGCCGGTAAATGTCACTTCCAGCGGTACAGACTGTCCGTTGCATATTGTTGTATTCCCTGAAGTCAGGGCAGCCGTCGGCGGTGTTCTTACATTTACATTCGCCGATCCCGAACCGGTGCCGGTACAACCGCTTGCGGTGACGCTCGTCAGGGTGATGGTTGAAGGTTCCGTGAGCGCTACCGGAAATTGAAAAGGATCCGCATTGGTCGCCATCGGCGCCTGGTCGACGCCGTTAATGGCAATAACAAAAGTATAAGGCGCACTACCTCCCGAAAAATTGACGGACACCGTGGCATTTTGACCCAGGCATATATTATTACTTCCCACAAGGCTTAATACGCCGGATGGCGCAGGACTCACCGCCTGCATTACTGATGCATTGGCGCCGTTACAATTTGCATCCTGCAAATTTTGAATACTGTAAGTGGTTGCTCCTGTGGGTGTTACGGGAATTTGAAACGGACTGGTATTGGCGGTGAAACTGCCCACCAGCATCGCGCCGGCAAATACATTGAAATTCCATGGACCTGTACCCGTAAAACTGACGTTCAGGTTGGTTTGTGCGCCGGTACACACGGGCGTGGTGGGGCTGAATGTGGCCGTTGGCGCTGGCGACACCGTAATCGTTGTCATGGTCGCCGGACCTGCACAAGCGCCCGTTGGAGTAAAGGTCAGGTTGACCACCCCGTTCTGGAGCGCAGGATTGAAGTTGGTGCCTGTGACACCGGGACCAGACCAGTTGCCGTTGGGAACCAGCGGGTCGCGCAGGGCATTCAAACTGAAAATACCTGAATTGGTGCATAAATTAGTGGTACCCAGTACAGGCGTCGGGCCTGGAACGACCGTCACCGTAAATGAAACCGGATCACCGGGACAACCAGCCGAAGTAGGCGTCACCGTAATCGTTCCAACACGCGGAGTGGTAAGGCCGGCAGGCGTGGCAAAATTGGGGATATTGCCATTACCCGAAGCACCCAGCCCAATCATGGTGTTGCTGTTTGTCCAGGCGTAGGTCGGCGCAGGAGTGCCTGTACCGGTGAAGGCCGGTATCACGGCGTTCTGACCCGAACAGACCGTAACATCGGCAGGTTGATTGACGGTGGGTCTTTGTACGCCGCTTACCCGCACATTGTCCCAGAAGTAGAACTCATCGTTGGCTTTATTGGCGCCGGAAATGCGGATTTGGATACTTCCGCCGGAAAGACCGGCAATAGTTGCCGTTCCGGTTGTGCCCGGATCGCCGGAGGTTCCGCCGATGGCAAAACCCGGATTGGATTGGTCGGCGCCGCTGCCGCAGACATAATAAAATTGCGTCCAGGGGCCGCCGTCGATACTGTATTCAAAAACCAGTTGGTCGTGACCGTTGTCTGCGGGTGTGCCGGTACAACCAAAAGATGGCGTTGCCGGAAAATCACATTCCATGGGGCCTGTTGCACCCCAATTGGCAAAAAGTGTGACATTGCAAAAGCCGTCTATATCTATCGGGTCTGTGAGCCATTCGCCCGCGTTATTGCCGCCGTCATTCGGGTTGGCTGTGCAGCAGTTTCCTTCCACATCGTTGAGGCGGAAGGCGGGATAGGTGATGCCGGCCGGGGCGGCAGGTGGCCCTGCCACTGCTCTACCTGCAAAAAAGTTGTTGCCACAGTCATTAAATGTAGCAGTCCAACCCTGGTTAAGGCCAGTGAAATTTTCCTGCCAGATGGTGACTTGCGACTGGGCAGTTTGTGCGCACAAAAACAGTGTCAGCACGACGGTAATCGGAATGAAACGGAGAGGCATACAGGGATAAGAAACAGCAGATGTTGAAGTGAAATACTGCATAATTGGTCGTAATCGGCTCGAATAGTTTGAACGGGGCGCTAAGGTAGCGTGAAATGCTTCAAAACACATTGCCTGCCGGCGTTAAGGCTTCTTTACTTATTAAATTTTTTTATCAAACCACTAAAAAAAGCCGCAGATTCAGGATAAGCGATTGTTTTTCTGTACAAAATCTGGCTGCGACCATACCTTTGCCCACATGAAATTTAACACACTTGTTTCCCTGCTCGCTGCAAAAAATGTCAGATTGGTAGCGGTTTCCAAAACACAGCCGCCCGAACGCCTGCTGGAACTCTACCGGGCAGGACAACGTATTTTTGGAGAAAATCGCGTACAGGAGATGCTCGAAAAACGGGATGCGCTGCCTGATGACGCAGAATGGCATTTGATTGGTCATTTGCAGACCAATAAGGTGAAGTTTATTGCGGACTTCGTTCAGATGATTCATTCGGTGGATAGCCTTCGGCTGCTGGCTGAAATTGACAAACAGGCTGCCAAAGCCAATCGAACGATCGATTGCCTATTACAATTTCATGTTGCGCAGGAAGAAACAAAATTCGGTTTGGACGAATCGGAGGCTGTGGCCCTGCTGCAAAGCCCGGAGCTTCAACAAATGAAACACGTGCGTTTGTGCGGCGTCATGGGAATGGCTTCTTTTTCCGATGATAAAGCATTGGTTCGCAGTGAATTTCATCATTTGCAGGAGATTTTTCAACGGATCAAAAAGGCTTTTTTTCCAAATGACCCACATTTTCGCGAAATCTCTATGGGTATGTCGGGCGACTGGGAAATAGCCGTAGAGGAGGGTAGTACGATGGTGCGGATTGGGAGTTTGCTTTTTGGGATGAGGTAAGCAGGTTTGAAAGGGTTTGATGGTTTGAAAAGGTTTGATCGTTTGCGGGGGCAACTCTTGGCTTGAGTTACCACCTCAAACCATCAAACCTTTTCAAACCATCAAACCAACTCTCAAACCATCAAACCTTTTCAAACCATCAAACTAACTCTCAAACAAATTTTTCTACTTTTGCCCGCCCTTGAATACAGCCCTCTATGTTTCAGTTCGATTTTTCTAAAATCCTCGATCAGTTTGTTTACCACCCGGAATCGCCGCTGATATTCAGCAGTGGCGTCTTTATTTTCTTTTTTCTGGGTTTTCTGCTGATTTACAGGGCTTTATTGCCGCACGAACGTGCGCGCATTGTCTGGGCGACGCTCTTTTCCGTATTCTTTTATTATAAAAGCAGCGGCATCTTTTTCCTGCTTTTGGTGGCCAGTGTGGTGGTCGATTACCACCTGGCTCGCTGGATCGAGCAGGCTGAAACGAAGCGTTCTAAAAAAATATTGCTGGTTTGGAGCCTGATTGCCAACCTGGGAATGCTGGCTTATTTCAAGTACACCAATTATTTTGCAGAAATCATCAACGGTATTTCAGGCACGTCCATTGGGCCGTTTGATATTTTTCTGCCGGTGGGTATTTCGTTTTTTACGTTTCAATCGCTGAGTTACACCATTGATGTGTACCGCGGCGAGTTGAAATCGATTGACAATATCTGGGATTACGCTTTTTTTGTTACTTTTTTCCCACAAATGGTAGCGGGGCCGATTGTGCGTGCGGTTGACTTTTTGCCGCAAATCCACCGGCCCTGGGTGATGAAACGGGAGGACTTCGGGCGCGGGGTTTATCTGATCTGCACCGGTTTGTTCAAAAAAGCGGTGATTTCCGACTATATCAGCGTCAATTTTGTGGAGCGCATTTTCGAGTCGCCACAGGTGTACTCGGGGTTGGAAAACCTGTTTGGCATATATGGTTATGCGATGCAGATTTACTGCGACTTCAGCGGTTATACCGACATGGCAATCGGCATCGGGCTGCTGCTGGGATTCCAGTTTCCGCCGAATTTCAATTCGCCGTATCAATCGCTCAGTGTAACAGAGTTCTGGCAAAGGTGGCATATTTCCCTGTCGACCTGGCTGCGCGATTACCTGTACATACCCCTGGGTGGCAACCGCAAAGGGCGTGTCCGCACCTATATCAACCTGATGCTCACCATGTTACTGGGTGGATTCTGGCATGGCGCGGCTACCCGTTTTGTCATTTGGGGCGCCTTGCATGGAGTCGCATTGGCCGTGGAACGCTGGTGGAAAGAAACATTTCCCAACAAACCGGGCGCAATTCGGCGTACGCTGGGCGGTTTGTGGACGTTTCACTTTGTCTGTTTCTGCTGGATATTTTTCCGGGCAGAGAACATGGACATTATACAGTCGATGCTGCACCAGATTGTTTTTGATTTCCGGCCCGAAATTTTCCCTGACTTTTTAAGCGGATATGCCACGGTTATCTTCTGGATGTCGCTGGGATACGGCTTGCACATGCTGCCGCCTTCGGCTGAATTGTGGGGGCAACGCGCGGTCACTGCCATGCCCCTTGTGTTTAAGGCCTTATTAATTACGGCAGTAGTGATCCTGGTGATGCAGATCAAATCTGCTGACGTGCAGCCGTTTATTTATTTCCAGTTTTAAGGAGGGTGTTTTGGTGTTTTTGGTGTTTTGGTGGCACACTTCGCACTGACGACTTCGGACTTCCGACTATTTACTTAACAGACTGGTACAACGCAGCGTACTTTTCTTCCAGCCATTCCCAGTCCACAACGGTCTCCTGATCGAGGCGTTTTCTGATTTTTGCCAACCCGGCGCTTATTTTCTCCTTCCTCCCCAGTTGTTGCCTGAGTTTGTCGAGCGCTGTAACGAAACTAAAAAAACGCACCCTTTGATCGCGCCGGTGCAGCGGCATCGCATCGTCGCGGCGAATATGGGTAGACGTGGCGCGCAGCATATTTTCAGCGTAGTCGCTATCCAGTGTATCCAGTTCATAACGGATACGAGCATCCAAAGTGGCCGTGATGGCGTATAAATAGATGTCGTCCAGTTCGCCGTAGTGCAGGTAGTGCGGCAGGGTTTTCGCAGCCTTTGCAAATTCTTTTTGATGGAACAGCAGGACAGTCTTAAGGATATCGGCGATCATTTCCTGTTGTTGCGTGCCGATGATCCGTCCTTTAAATTCGTTGTAAAATATTTCGGCCCAGTGTACGCGGCCCACTTTCAGGGCGGTAAATAAGATGTTTTGAAACTGGCTGCTGGGCAATCCGGCTGTTGGACCGATCACCCGCAACTGATCGAGTTGAATGAGGAACAGGCGCTCCAGAAAACGGCGGTCTTTGGTTTCGAGGTAGCGGCTGGGCCAGAAACTGCGCCACATGATTTTGCAATCGCGCAAACGCGCCGTGGGCAGCATATTCGGGTATTCCTCCATCCAATGACCGATTTGTATGGAAAGTTCGTCGGCCTGCTCCGGGTCGTCCTGCGTGAGAAAATCGAGCATCAGGCAGTACAAACGGATGGCCGGCGTTTGCAGGTAGTGGTGCTCCGTCAGCAAACGGGCAAATTGTCGGGTAATATCGCGGTTGGTTTGCAGCCGCTGGTACTCATCGGAATCCTTGTCGTATATCTCCGCCAGGCGCTGGTGGTGCATGAGTTTGCACATCAGATCGAGTTTGTTGAGCAGGTAAAACTCGTCGAGTTGCTCCATGGTATGAAGAAAATTCTGATCGCTCGAATGATTTTCATGCAGGCCTTCGTAAAATGATTTTTCCTGTTCCAGCAGAAACTTGAAGTAGTGGAAGTCCGTGAATTCATATTCCTCAAAGTGTTTGAACTCCTGGTGGCTGTCTATTTCCTTTTTGGCCTGCTGGTATAAATTCAGGAAAAAATTTTCGGCTTTTCGTTCGCGGCGCTTGCTTTCAGATTCGTTTGTTTCTACTGCCTGGCGAACGGCGGGTAGCGGCGTTTTCTGCTGGTGCAGGCGCTCGCTGTAAAATCGCATCAAAGCAAGTCGCTGCCTCGTATCATGCATCGAACCCGCAACTGCTGGGGCTGCGCCCTTTTGCCGGGCGGTATTTTCCTCGATAGCTGTCCAGTGCTGGAAAGTGATAAATTTCCGAACAATGGACAATAATTGTGTCATGGTACGGTGTAATGCCGCTACCGAATCCTTGCTTTGTGGAAAAAAATGCCTGCCTGCCTGATCGCGATGCAAGGCCGGATGATTAAAATCCGGGTAATGATTTTTTAAATATTCAAATAAATCTAGGGTTTCCTCCGGTCGTACTATGTTGAAAATAGGTGACTGAACGAATAAATACAGGGTCTCCATCTCTTCCTGCCGGAGCAATTGGAGCGTACGTACTAAAGGACTATTATGCATGAAATGGCGGGCAAATGGGCTTTTTTTTATGAAAAAAAGCGTTTTTACATTGTTTCAGTGTGAATAAGAACCGAAAGCAACAGGGCAAAAATCAGAAAAAAAGCCGAATTAGTACCGATGAAATCGTGAACTTGTTATTTCATCGGTACTTACCTGCCAAATACTTTGGAAGTAATCTCAAAATCTGTGTTTGAACGAGCAGGGGGGGACCATGCATCTTTGTGCTATCAAAAACGAAAAGGAAACGAACAAAACAAAACCGAGTGAAAACACCCTTAAAACCAACCCCTGAAACCACCCCATAAACCATACCCCAAATACCAAACACTCCATAACCGCCCCAAGCACCAAATACCAAACACCAAACTACCCAACCCGAGCGATTTTATGCCTGGCAGTGTCTCCGATAAAAGTCAATTGGCGGGGGCCGACGACGGATCACTGTCAGGATTTCGCCCGGGGAATTCTGAAAAATGCCTTGAAAAACCAGCCATGAGATTATAAATAATTCACGCTTCCTTTCTGAAAATCAATCATCGAGCCAAATAATGCCTACCCCAAGGGCCACCCAAACCAATTGAAAGCGTATCAATACGAGTGTGTTGTAGCAATATAGCGCACTCGGTCAGTGCCCCAAAAAACCAACTTTTGAAAACAAATTGACTACCAAACACCAGACGCCAAAGACCACATACAACCCTGTATGATCCCAATTTTAAGTCTCCGGCAACGGAGCGCCATTATGTCCATATTGAAAACAACCTTTTGAAAACACCTACCCCTGTTTGTCCAACGAAGTAGTTGGGTTTCCGAATGATGCACTTTTCCATGTCGAAATATCTGCAAAGGTATTTCGACATTTTTTTGTACCGGCTGCTTTAGCTGCCGGAGGCATAAAAGTCATCCCGTTACTTTAGGTGCGGGTCTTACGACCCCGCACTTTTCACCTGCCCCGCCGCTTTACATTATCCGGCAGCTAAAGCAGCCGGTACGTCACCGCGCGAACGGCACGGCATCCTGACCGCAGAATTCCCCTTTTAAATATTTATAGTAAGCCGCTACGCCGATCATGCCTGCATTATCGGTACAATACTGGAAGGCCGGGATATAAGTATTCCAGCCTTCGCGGTCGCCCATTTCCTGAAGCGCCTGCCGCAAACCCGAATTGGCGCTTACACCGCCTGCGATGGCGATTTCCCGGATACCGGTTTCCCGGGCTGCCTTGCGCAATTTTTTCAGTAAAATGGTCACAATACTCAGCTGCACCGATGCGCAAATATCGTTCAGATTTTGTTCGATAAATCCCGGATTGGCAGCCATTTCCTTTTTCAGAAAATACAAAATGCTGGTTTTTAACCCGCTGAAACTGAAATTGTATCCTGCAATAGCGGGTTCGGGAAATGGAAACTGTGGCCGGCCCAGGCGCGCATGTTGGTCGATGAGCGGTCCGGCAGGGTAGCCGAGGTTGAGAATTTTTCCGGTTTTGTCAAACGCTTCACCCGCAGCATCGTCCAGGGTTTCGCCGATGATTTCCATGTCCAGGTAGTCGCGCACCAATACGATCTGTGTATGCCCACCGCTCACAGTCAGGCACAAAAATGGAAAGGCCGGTTTAGGTTCTTCTGCAAAATGCGCCAAAACATGCGCGTGCATGTGGTTTACTTCGATCAGCGGCAAATCAAATGCGAGTGCATAAGCCTTGGCAAAGGAAGTGCCCACCAGCAAAGATCCCATCAATCCCGGTCCACGGGTAAAAGCCACCGCAGTAATGTCTTCCTTGCGAACCCCGGCTTTCTGAATAGCCACGTCAACCACCGGCACAATATTCGCCTGGTGCGCCCGGGAAGCCACTTCCGGGACGACTCCTCCGTATAGCCGATGCGCTTCCTGGTTGGCTACACAATTGGAAAGTACGGCCCCGTTTTGAATAATTGCGGCAGAGGTATCGTCGCAGGAAGATTCAATGGCTAAAATTATTGTATTCATATGAAACTGACAGTCAATAAATAATATGCATTTCATTTGTTTTTGTGGCTGCAAAGCTACGACTTTTGTTGCCATTGTTTAAATGCCGTTCCCGCAATAGGTAAGGATTTGGCATGATTGGTGTTTGGTGTTTAGTGTATAGTGTTTCGGGCGCTTCGCCTAAACTACCCACAGTTGCCAAAGGCGAAGCGCCCGAAACACCAAACACTAAACACCAAACACAACATACTGTCCAGAAATTTTTAAAATCTCCGTTGAACGATGTTCGGAAGCAATACAAAAGAGAAAACCAGTCCGGCGAGCAGCACCTTGAATGGCACGGACAAAGAAGGGTCGGCCACAACAGTAATCGCCAAGGGTACCGTCATTGAGGGCAAGTTTGCCTGCAATGAAAATGTACGCCTCGACGGCGCCATCCACGGTGAAGTGAAAGTTGACAAACGTTTTGTCATGGGCGACACCAGTTATGTGCAGGGGAATATTCATGCCCGTGACGCTGCTATTAAAGGGAAAATCAAAGGCGATCTTTATATCAAAGAAGCCCTGCACCTGATGGATAGTGCGGTCATAGAAGGAAATATTACCGCCAAAACGATGATTGTGGAAGAAGGCGCGCGCTACAACGGTTCCTGTAAAATCGGCGAACAAGTGGTAGTCGCCAAGAATTAATCAGACCTGTTGCAGGGGAGATTTTTAAAACGATATCCGAAAAAACGACCGGAAATCTGAATTCGCAGTAAATTCACGCGCTTTTTTGCGTTGATCGTGCTGCCATTCTGGTTTCCGGTCGTTTTTTTAGCATGGATAAATCTGTTTTTTCTTTTGTTGACAAGCGTCTGAACGCTGAAACTGCCGGGCAATGCCTGCGCTGGATGGTGGTAGGCGCCGACGGGTTAGCACTCGCTGTCATGTCCGATACAGGTAAAGTATGGGCATTGCAGACCTGGAATTTTCAGGGATATCCGCCAGGCCAATCCCAACATCAAATCCGCATGCTCCTGGGGCAGGAACCTGCGTTGCAATACACTTTTGCCAAATCGCAGTGGGCATGGGCGGAACCGCAGGTCACACTGGTGCCACGCCGGTTGTTCAACCCCGACCACTTGTCCGATTATTTCAAAATTTTGCTTCGACCGGGCGTTTCGGTCGAGTATATGTATGAATCGCTGCCTGTTTTCGATTGTTTTTTAGTGTATGCTGTTGAAACATCTCTGTATAAACTGCTTCCTTTGCACCATTCGGCGATCGTTTCCAGTACCCATTTATCCGTACCCTTATTACAGGCATTTCATCATTTAGCGGATTATACGGACCACCAGGTTTTTGTTCATTTCCGTTTCCAGTCGGTGCAGGTTGCCGTATTTGACCGGCGCAATCTGTTGCTTTACAATAGTTTTTCTTTCCAGCACGCTAATGATGCCTTGTATTTTGTGTTGTTGGCCTACGAGCAGTTTAAACTGAATCCGCTCGAACTGCCGCTGGTGCTGAGTGGAAATCTGCTGGAAGATTCGGAAATCTTCCGACTGCTGCGGCGTTACATCCGCAACATTCGTTTTGCGCCGCTGCCTTCGTCGGTGCAGTTGCCGCAGAGTGCGGTTGATTTACCGGCGCATTACTGGTTCGACGTTTTTAGCATGCTTTAATTTGTCTAAGTAGGCGTGCAAAATTAGTTTAGACTAAATCCTTTGCAAATGCTTGATTATCAACACTGATAACCAATAACTAATAACGGATAACTCATCTGGATGAGAATAATTGGAGGAAAATTCAAGGGCCGGCGCTTCACGCCCCCCGCAGATAATTGGCCTACCCGCCCGACTACGGACTATGCGAAAGAGGCGCTGTTTAATATTCTCAACAATCAACTTGATTTTGAGGCGGTGAAGGTGCTCGACCTGTTTGGAGGCACAGGCAGCCACAGCTATGAATTTATCTCGCGTGGCTGCGAGGATGTGACTTACGTGGACAAATTTCCCGATGCTGTTCGTTTTGTCCGCAAAACAGCGCAGATTCTGGGCATAGAAGCGCAGTTGAAAATCATGCAGATGGATGTGTTCCGGTTTATCGACCACGCCAATGCGCAATACGATTATATTTTTGCGGGCCCGCCTTATGCGCTACCCACCATAGATATTATTCCAAACCTGATTTTTGAAAAAAAACTCTTGCTACCCGACGGACTTTTTGTTTTGGAACACAATCCGTACCACGATTTTCTGGAACACCCGAACCTGGTGGATGTGCGGAATTATGGGAAAACGATTTTGAGTTTTTTTAGATGATCAAAACTGTTTTAAATAACTGAGTTTCAACACCGCATGATCTTCGGTTTTGCGTATTTGATTGAGTTCCTCAAATCCTCGTTTATTCAGCACCACGTAAACATAAGACAAAGGACTGTATTCCCAGGCCAGCCGGATGTTGTAATTGTCCGATTTGTTTTCGGAGTTTTTTTGATAAAACCCGATCAATTGCAGGCGCGGATTCAAGGCAAAACGCCCCTCGATGCTGTATAAATCGATGCTTTGGGTCGTTTTGTTTTCACCTACTTCCCGGAAAGAATTTCGGTTGAAGCGCCCCGCGATGGAAATGTGCGGCAACGGCGCAAATTGCAGCGTAAGATCGGTGGAGAAAAGCCGGCCATTGAAATATGTACCCCAATCCGTTTGCCCCAGTAAATTGATTATTTTGGACGGATCGGTACTATACCAGAACTGCTGGCGGAAATAATGATAATCGCCCGCTGCGATCTTTATGCCCAGGGGTTCAAATGATTCTGTCAGGCCCTGATAAGTAGGGTTTACGGAATAACCGAAATACCCACCTTTTTGAAAATTAATCCAGACGGGGAAAAACAATAATTGCCTTTCCACCAATTTTCCGGTCGAAACCTGGTGGTAAAATTCAGGTATAAAACCCGGCTCAAACGCCCGGATCAGTTTCTTAAATGGCAACAAACGCCCCCGGTAAAACCAGTTCATGCCGGGTGTAGTGCCCAGAATATCGTGCCTTGCCACAAATCCCATCTCCGGGTTAAAATCCTTTGTCACAACGGATTGCGTCCACCAGATTTTATGTCTGTTTGTCGAGTTGTAATATTGAGCAATGCCGGCAAATCCGCTTCGACCGGAAGCGCCTGCATTGGAATGCATCACCATGGCAGTAAGCGAATTCGACTCTCCCAGGCGAAAAAATCCGTCAATCGTACTGACGATATTGCTGCCGCCGGGCTGGTTTTTGACCGTCACCAATCCGCCGATACGGTTTTGCGCTCCGAAGTTTTCAGAAAACCTGCCGACGAAGAAGTTAGTGCCCGGGCTTTCGTCCAACTCGCGCTGGCGTATCAACATCGCGCCGTAGTTGCGCCTGGATGACCGGTGCACATACCTTCCGCCGGCATCGATCGGAATCGGGTTTCCGGCATTATCCAGTCCGATGGTTCTGCTAAAAAATGGTTGTATGCGCATACTTCCCCCCGAACCGTCGATGGACTGCCCGACACCTACCCCGAAAAGGGAGGCGTTTTCCAGAAAAAACTGCCTTCGTTCCGGGAAAAAGACGGAAAAACGGGTGACGTTATTGACCTGTCGGTCGGCATCGGCCTGCGCAAAATCCGTGTTAGCAGTCAGATCCAGTACGGAATTCGGGTTGATGGCCCATTTCAAATCACCGCCCGCTTTCAACCTCGTTTGTTCGGGTTTTATATCCGGATCAAAGCCCCTGTATCGGTCGTAGGAAGTCAAAATGTAAGGCTGAATGCGGACATTGGGTTTCGGTGGCGGCGGTCGCAGGTTTTTTAGAACGCCGGCATACTCCATACGTTGCGCACTGAACGCGCGCGGGTAGGGGGAAAAAGCCGTAATTTCATTCGAGAGGCGCCGGTTTCGGAAAATATTAAAACCCCAGTTTTGAATGGTGTCGGCAGCCTTTCGGTACCGCAGCGTCTGCCAAGGAATCGCTATTTCGGCAACCCATCCGGAGTCGGTTCTGCTGGTGCGCACGCGCCAGAGTCCGTCCCAGTCTATGTCGTAATAAGTATCATCGAACGTGAGTAAATCCCGTTGTACGCCGTACGGATTGGCGCCGAAAGCCATGGCATTTCGCCGGTCGTTGAATCCATCAAAAGACAAGCCCACCTGATCGTGCTGGCGGATGTCAAAATCCCGTTTGAAGTCGGTGGCCCGGATGGATTTTTTGCCGGAGGAATCGCGGGAGAAAATGCCGAAATACAGGAACTGCCGGTTATACAACACCCGCAGTTCTGTATCATAATTGGGCGCCTCGCCCTGCAAGGGTTCAATTTGTACAAAATGGCCGGAAGCAGCGGCTGTTTTCCATTCCGCCTCGTTCATCAATCCGTCGATACGGACAGCCGTGCCGATTTCGACGGCAATGATTTCTTTTTTGATGGAATCCGGTGGGAATATTTCTGCGTCCTGCGCGAGGACAGGGGAACAAGAGGATAGCAGGAGGAAGGACAGGGTTTTCTTCAGAATGTTTTCTATTTGCAGGTGCATTGTTCTCTTTTTACTCTATTCTTTTAAAATAGTTATCACATCCGTCAATATAACTATCATAAAATTCGACTCTGTTGTTGCAAAACACTTGTTTGTAACGAATCCCATGCGGTTTCATGGTGGCATGCCCACATATCCTCCTGCTTGACTGGCGGATTTTCACCTTTGTTGCACCCAAGTAGGATGATTGGAATGAGCAATGCCCAAAGGGCGGATTTGTTTTTTGTATTCATCTCTTTGTTCTTTTATGTTATTCAGTTTGTTGGACGGATTTCGTTTTTGCCATATAGTTTTTGCAGGTCTTGTCTGTCTGCAAATGAAAATGCAACTTGAAATTCGTCACCATCGTTCGCGTGTCCGCCCCAGGCTCTTTTAAAATAGAAATACCGAAGCTGTCGTAACCAGGCTTTAATTGTCTGTTTAGAATGTCGTTCAAATAACCAATTATCTGATAGTTTATCAATTTGCATATTGTCGTATTGCTATTGCTTGCCATACAATTCACGAGCCAGGTTAAGCGAGCGTTCCATATTTTCCTTCTTCTTCCGGGCACTGATAAAAACGGGAATGGATGCGCCTGCAGTGATGACGCCAGTACTGACAAATAAGGTTCCGAAAAAGTCTTCCGCAAAGCCGCCGAGCAAGCTGTTATTGTTGCGGCTTTCAGATTTTATTACCAGACCGGTGACAATGGTGATGGTGCCATAACCCAGCAGGATACCGCCCCACAGGTTGTTGGATTTCCGCTTGTCCCGGTATCTCAGGGCTGATCCGAGGGTGAGGTTGAGATCGGGATTATCAAACTTATAATTGCCCAGCAAGATGTTGTGGGTGAGGAAAAAGTCCCGGTTTTCAAGGATTTTAAGACGTTGAAGCGAACTATCTTGCTGGCAAAAGAGCCTGACGGTCATCAGAAAGAGGATAGAGAAAAGAGTCGATTTCATGATTCTATTGTGTTTTAGGTGATTTTTCTCGACAGAATTTTTTACCGCTTTACAAACCTCCCTTCATGCATCATACTTCTATTCACCAACTTTAAAATATCCAGTATGTAAAAATCCGTGATCGCTCAAAAATAGAACTAATCTTCGGAACAAACAACCTGCTCCGGGATGTATGCGCCGGGGACAAATCAACCAGAATAGGGTCGCTGATGTAACATCGCTGCAATAACTGAAAAAACCTTCGTAATTCTGCGGTATAAAAAAGTTCCGCATGAAAATTCTTCGATTTCTCTATTCTTCCGCTTTTTTATTTGGTTTTCAAATGTTGATCGCACAAAACCCATTGGGCATTTTTGAACAAAGCACCGACGTCGGCCAGGTGCTGCACCCCGGCAAAACGGAATTTGATGCGGCCACCCAGTCGTACCGGCTCAGCGGCGCCGGAGCTAATATCTGGTTTAAAAAAGACGAATTGCACTATGCCGCCAAGCAGGTAAAAGGCAACGTGATCCTGCAATGCCGGGGCAAACTGCTCGGCCAGGGTGTCGATCTGCACCGAAAATTCGGCTGGATGTTTCGCGCGGGGCTGGACTCTTCGGCTGCGATGGTCTGCGCTACCGTTCACGGCGACGGATTGACGGCTATACAATATAGGAAGCGCGCGGGGGAGAATATAGAAGAAGTGAAATCGCCGGTAAAAATGCCGGATGTAATTGAACTGGAGCGCCGGGGCAG